>CAXTDG010000052.1:0-13506 GCA_964242675.1 uncultured Chitinophagaceae bacterium | reverse complement strand
CATTTGCGCCGCTAACGTTAGTTTTTAGTCAAAATTCATCTCAAACAATTTTGGTGAGAAGACCAAGTTAGTCTTTCGGCGCTACTTCTTGCCAAATACTTCTTAAAAAGCCCAGCTATACCGCCTATCGTAAATGCATTTTCCCGCATTCGTAAGTCGCTCCCATTTACCCATTTTAATTTCGGCCACTATTCACAGTAGGGTGAAATGTAAATACACAAAAGCACTAAATAGGAAAATGAAATACTTACTAATTGGCGTTCTTACAGGCATAACGCTTTGCACGCAGGCCCAACCCGGCGAAGGGGCACAACGGGGTGGCATGCCTGGCGGACCGGGAATGCAACGGGGCGAAGGAGCACAACGTAGCAGCAACGCATTGCTCAACCAAGACTTTTGGCAGGCCCAACCCGGCGTAGATGCGGTAAAAGCAGAAGTGGCGAAAGGCGCAAATCCTTTAGAGATGAATGCCATGTCGATGGACCCAATTGTGATGGCCATAAATGCCGGAGCGCCAAATGAGTCCATTATGTACTTGCTGGAGCAAAAAGGTAGCGATGTAAATAAACTAACCCACGATAGCCGCACTTACCTGTTTTGGGCTGCTGTGAAAGGCAATACAGATGTAATGCAGTACCTCATTTCAAAGGGTGCAAAGGTTACGATACAAGACAGCCATGGCACAACGCCATTGACTTTTGCAGCCAGCGGCGGCCAGCAAAATACAAAGGTGTACGACTTGCTGGTGCAAGGCGGTGCCAACCTGAAAACAGACGTAAACAATGACGGTGCAAATGTGCTGCTATTGGCCATTGGCGCTGATCCTGAACTGAAGCTGACGGACTACTTCCAGAGCAAAGGACTGGATATAAAAAGCAAAGATGCAGCAGGCAGTACAGCGTTCGACTATGCGGCCCGTGCAGGCAATATAGAGATAATGAAAAAGCTGCTGAGCAAAGGCGTAACTTTTACCAACAATGCTATGCTTATGGCTGCACAAGGTGGCCGTCGCAGCGGCAATTCACTGGAAGTATTTCAGTATTTGGAAAGTGTAGGTGTTAAACCAACAGCTACTTCCAAAACCGGTGAAAACGTGTTGCATTCGCTAGTACGTCGCCCTGGCCAAACAGCTATTATCAGCTATTTTATTAGTAAAGGCGTAAACGTAAATGCAATAAATGAAGAAGGTAACTCCGTATTTATGAATGCTGCTGCTTCCAGCCGGGATACTGCTACGCTTGCATTGCTGACACCATTGGCAAAAGATATTAATCAGAAAAATAAAGCTGGTGCAACTGCATTGGCCTTAGCGGTAAAAGGCAATTCGCCGGAAGTAATACAGCTACTACTGGATAAAGGCGCTAACATAAACACCGTTGATGCAAAGGGCAATAACTTGGTGTACTATCTGTTCGAATCGTACAGCCCACGTCAGTCGAGAGAGTTTGAGCCTAAATTGAAGATGCTGCAAAGCAAAGGGCTAAATTTTGCTGCCCCACAAAAAGATGGTAGCACCGTATATCATTTAGCGGTAGCTAAAAACGATTTGAGCCTGTTGAAAATGATGCAGCCTTTAGGCGCTGATGTAAATGCAAAAAATGGTGAAGGCCTTACCGCCCTGCACAAAGCCGCTATGATGTCGAAAGATGGTAGCCTTTTGCAATACTTGCTTTCCATTGGTGCGAAGAAAGATATTAAAACCAGCTTCGATGAAACGGCGTACGACCTGGCACATGAAAATGAATTACTCACCAAACAAAAAGTATCTGTAGACTTTTTAAAATTATAAATAAGAGAGATGTTGAAGACCCTTCGGTTCGGAATTTTGATAGTGCTATTGGCACTGGCCTTACCCATAATAACTACCGCACAAACCACCAAGTACAAGTGTATGATACAAATGACCAACTATATGGGCGATGGTGCCTACATCGTTGTATCATTGGTGAACAAGGACAATGCGTACGACAAAACTTTGTACGTATGAGGCTCCGATAAAAAATGGTACCCCGATCTGAAGGAATGGTACAAAGCCTACAAGAAAAAGCCCACCAATATTAGTGCAACTACCGGAGCATCCGTTTCGGGTGGCGACCGTAGCGTAGTAACGCTGGAGTTGAGCAATGCTCAAATAAATGCAGGCTATAAATTACGTTTTGAAAGCGCTGTAGAAGACAAACCCTATTACGTTAAAGACCTTGAATTTCCCCTAACCACAGAAAGCCTGGCTGCCAAAAACGAAGGCACGGGCTACATACGTTATGTGCGTTTCAGTGCTAACTAGTACAAAACAGTCGTTTAAAGTTTAAAGTCTAAGGTTTAAAGTTTTTTTAAGCAAAATTGCTTTCAAAACGACCCTTGCTTGATTTTACTTAAGTTTTCCATTCAATTGTTTTTATAATCAGGATTTAAAAATCTGCATGTATTCAGTAGTTCGTTAGCGCTACTACACAGCCGAACTTTAAACCTTAGACTTTAAACTTTAAACGCTTTCTCAAAAATCTGAATGATCATATCTATCTGGAGATACAGCCATCTAGCATTGGCTGTATCTTCTTTTTTACTGCTTACCCTGGCTTCGCTTACCGGAATAGTGTTGGCATTTGAGCCGGTCATTGAGAAATCGCAACCTTATAAAATTGATCAGTTTGATCAGGTAACGCTGGCGCAAACGGTACCGGTTGTACGAGAGAAATTGCACGGCCTGCAAACACTTACGGTTGATGAAAATGATTTTGTAATTGCCAAATATTCCGATACGGCAGGCAATGATAAAACCGCTTATATACATCCGCTTACAGGAGCAGTATTGGGTACACCCAAAAAGCAATCGTCCCTATTCGAGTGGACTACTTCTTTACACCGTTCGCTTTTTCTGCACGAAACAGGAAGGCTTATTGTGGGCATCACCGCATTTTTATTAATACTCATTGCACTATCAGGCATTGCACTAGTAATACAAAGGCAGAAGGGCATCAAACGTTTTTTTGCACCCATCGAAAAGACAGGCTTTGCGCAATACTATCACGTTGTTTTCGGAAGGTTTTCATTACTTTTCATTTTAGCACTGGCGCTCAGCGGAACATATTTATCCCTTTCCCGTTTTGTAATTAAAACGCAAAAAATAAGTGCGAAGGTTAATGAAGACGATATAAAAGAAGAACCGGAAAAAAAGGCAGCGGAGTTTGCCATTTTTCAGAAAACAAAACTTTCACAAGTTGCATCTATCGAGTTTCCTTTTTCTGAATTCCCGGAAGATTATTTTACGCTAAAATTAAAAGACCGGGAACTTTGTGTTAACCAGATTACGGGTGATATTTTGGCCCAACAGGTTTATCCCAAATCTGTTACCCTTACTGCATTTAGCCTTCGTTGGCATACGGGCCGCTCCAATATGGTATGGGCTATTATTATGGCTATTACGGCTGCATATATTTTGTTTTTCATTTACTCCGGCTTTGCCATTACCTGGAAAAGAATTCGTAGTAAATCGAAGAATAAATACAAAGCAGATGATTGTAGAATTATCATTTTAGTGGGTTCGGAAAATGGCAGCACTTACCAGTTTGCCAGTGCAGTGTACAAGCAATTATTAAAGCACGGCGAAAAGGCTTATTTAGCTGATCTGGACACTTACACAGTCTATCCCAAAGCAGCGCATTTAATAGTAATGACCAGCACCTACGGCGAAGGCTATCCACCCTCTAATGCACACAAGTTTGCCGAACGGTTATTACAACATCCACAACAGCAAGGAGTACAGTTTTCAGTAGTAGGATTTGGCTCCCGTAACTATGCACATTACTGTCAGTTTGCGTATCATGTTGATCATTTATTGCGTCAACAAACCTGGGCCGCACCGTTGATGGATGTAGTAACGATCAATGATAAATCGCCACAGGATTTTAGTAGCTGGCTTACTGCCTGGACGAAACAAACAGGCTTTCCTTTACTGATGCCCCGTGAATTGCTGACGCCGAACACACAAGGTTTGGAAAAGCTAACTGTAATAGATAAAACTGCCGTAGATGCAGATGATGCCTTCCTGATACGGATGAAAACAAAACGAAGCAGTAAAGCTGTTTCCGGCGATCTATTGGCTATTTATCCGAAGAACGATCATCGGGAAAGATTGTACTCGATTGGTAAGGTTGATGGCAATATCCAGTTGAGTATAAAGCTGCACCCACATGGTCTGGGTTCTCATTTTTTGAATGCTTTACAAGGGGGCGAAAGCATACAGGCTCGCATCATTAAAAATCAGCATTTCCATTTTCCCAAAAAAGCATCACAAGTAGTGTTGATTTCAAACGGAACGGGTATTGCGCCTTTCCTGGGAATGATCGCTGAAAACAAAAAGAAAGTTGCTGTACAATTATACTGCGGCTTTCGTACACAGGATTCATTCAATTTGTACCAACCTTTTCTGAAAGAACAAATCGCTTCTCAACAATTGAATCGCTATCAACTGGCCTTATCTCGTGAAGCTAGAAAACAATATGTTAGTCATCTCATTCAAAAAGATGAAACCTCCATTTGGCAAGTGCTTTCAAGTGGTGGCATATTAATGATTTGCGGATCATTGTCTATGCAAAAAGATGTGCTGATTGTGCTGGAAAATATTTCCCGAAAGTTTAATGGTGCTGATATAGAAACTTATCAAAACAATGGACAGATTTTGACCGATTGTTATTGATGTGTAATTGCCAATCTTTCAATGCAAATATTGACGTTTGTAAGCAACATATTAATTACACTTATTGCAGGTTCTTAATAAAAAAACTGCTCCGAAATAATCTTACCATCTTTCACTTCGTATAGCATAACCTGATCTATTCGTACTCTGCCAAAACCTTGCACTGTTGCATCTACGTTTCGGCCTACGGCAAAGTAATTACCACCAACCACTGGTTCGCTGGTATGGGCTTCATGAACAGTTTCTACTTTGCTTACAAAGTCTTCTCCTTTTTTCCGAACAGCAGCTCTGCCTTCAGCATTCTTAAAGTAAGGGGAGTGTGGCGGCTCAATGCTTTTTATATCATCTGTAAAAAACAAATCCTGAATGTCAAACCACTTTTCTTGCTGAGCAAGCTCGTTGTATTTCGCTGCCACTTCTTCCGTAGTCATAACTGTTTTGGGGTCCATATTATTTTGTTTTATTTTTTAATAAGCTATCCAGTTTCTGTAGTTTATTATTCCAGAATTTATCGAAAAAATTCATCCAGGTTTGCAACTCCTTAAAGCCATCAGGCTTCAGTGTACAGAAACGTTCTCTACCAATATCCGTTACCGTAATAAACCCTGCACTTTGCAATATTTTAATGTGCTTCGACACCGCAGGGCGACTCATCTCAAATTTTTCTGCCAAAGCATTAATATTCAAATTGTCTTTGGTGAGCATCTTTAAGATCTCCCGGCGGCTTGGGTCGGCTATCACCTGGAAAGTATCAAGTACTGGTGTTGGCATCTGCATCTGTTTTTATGAATCCAATCATTTTTTCAATATTCTTTTGCCAGCCGTTTAGCATACCGGAATAGATGGCAAAATTATCGTCGGTAAACCCAGCATGAACAAGGTATAACATAGTGCCTCCCTCTTTAGGTTCTAAGCTCCATGTTACAATTGTATCAAGCGTAATAATCCCATTACCAGAACCTCCTTTCCAGCTATAGCTTAGTTTTTTCAGCGGCTCTATCTCCAGCACTTCGCAATAAAATTTTCCATCAAGCTGTAAGCTGGGTATGGGGTTCGTTGCAAACTGAAACGTATGTCCAACAACGGGTTTAAAATCATTTGCCATCAGCCACTTGGCTATTAATTCAGGTTGAGTAAGATAATCCCAAACAACTGCTGGTAGCTCATTAAAAAACCAGGATTGTTTGATTTCTTTTTGCATGATGTTGTAATTGATGTTTGCGAAAATGTAGAGATGATTTTATTGATATCTAATAAACAATCATTCCGGCAGTGAGATTAAAAATAGAACCCGTAATAGCAGCACCATCATCTGAGGCAGCAAACACGGCAGCCGCTGCAAATTCTTTTAACGTGGTAGACTTTCGCCGTTGGGTCATATTTTCCAGCGATTGGTAAAAGTCTTTTGAACTAATGCCGTTTGTCTTACCCATAATATTGTACACTTCATCCAGCAAAGGCGTTTCGGGCATGCCTGTGGTTAGCAGGCAAACGGAACGTACACCTCGTGGTGCGTACTCAACCGACAGGGAGCGACTGAGGGCTTCTACTGCCGACCAGGCAGGCGCCATACCACCCACAAACGGATGACTGATACGGCTGGCATTGGCAGTGTGCATCATAATGACACCGTTGCCTTGTTGAACCATACGTTTGGCTGCTGCTTTTACTGTGATGAAATGTGATTTCGTATAAGTCTTCACAGGCAGCATAAAATTCTCTACGGAAAGATCAGTGAGTGCAATGCCCTGTACCCCTGTTTGCGCAATGCCGATGGCATTAAATGAAATGTCTATTCTGCCGGATTGCTGTATGATTTCCTCCATGTGTTTCTCAACAGCCCCTTCGTCCAATGCATCTAGTTGTGCAGTTTCTATCACTCCCCCGCTTGATGAAATTGCATTGGCTATCTTCTCCAGTTTTGCCGGTGTGCGGCCAGTTAAATAAACTTTCGCCCCTTCTTCTGAAAATGCTTTTGCTATAGCTGCAGCTACGCCACCATCCGCATACACCACAGCTACTTTGTCCTCCAGCTTTTTCATCTCTTTTCGTTTTAAAAGTGAATGAAAGAATGAGTTCTATTGCGTAACTCAAAAGTTACACAAACTTATAAGTAACTTTTAAGTTACGCAATTTTTTCTCCATATTTTTTATACGAATTAATTATAGTAGCTAATAAATCCTAAAAGATTTCCTACTATTATTAAATACTAAAAATGCAATCAGCAGATAAATTTATATCTGCTGATTGCATTTCTTTTTTGATAACTATAATTTCAGAGTAGCTTTTCTGTGCTTAATTTTTTTTGCAAAAAATCTGAGGATTATTTCAACACTTCCTTCAAAAACATCGTTGTGTGCTGCCAGGCTCTTTTCGACATTAATTCGTTATAGTCTGCTGATTTGGGGTCGGTAAAAGTATGCTTGCTATACGCATAGTCAATCATCTGCCAGTCGGCTTTTCCCTCGTTCATTTCTTTTACTAAATTGTTGCGGATGGCAGGCGTTACACCTTTATCTTCTGCGCCATTTTCAACCAATATTTTTGTGGACAGCGCTTCGTTTGTCCTGGTGCTGTCCTTACCCAACCCACCATGTATTGCCACTACGCCTTTTACCGGCATGTGTCCTCTTGCAACTTCCAATGCACCCGTTCCGCCAAAGCAATAGCCAATCACCGCAATATTATCTGCCGCAGCACCTGCTTTTTTTAGTTGCTCCAAAGCCAGCTCAATCCGGTGCTGGTACGCTTTGTAATCTTGGCGATATTTACCAGCTGCTGCACCTGCTGAGGCATTATCGGTTGGTATATTTCCTTCGCCATAAATGTCTGCTACAAAAGCAATGTAGCCCTGCTTCTCCAAATCCTGGGCTGCCATCTTTGCTTCATCATCAATACCTCTCCAGGCAGGTAGTACCAGTACGCCGGGTAGCTTTTTACCCGCATTGCTCGTTACCAATCCATTTAATTTCTGGCTGCCATCCGCATAGCTTATGGGCTTCAGGTTTTGTGCATTAGTGGTAATCATAGCGCCTGTTAAAAAAGCAGCGCAAATAAGTTTCTTCATTTTTCTATTTAATTAGGTGGTGATAAAATTTTGAAAAGCAAAACGCTTATGCAAATGCTGTGCTGCTGTTTGAAATTGCTTTACTCCACCTATCATTGGCAAGGGTTCCTGCTAATGACAGATTAGGTTAAAGAAGCATTTTCGTTTGTCTTGCCGACGCAGGAGGCATCTGATCGCAGCATTTTTTAGTGATTGCATTGAAGCTAAATGGTTAATGATGCAATAGCAGGCCCCTCCGTTGTCGGGGTGACAAAACACCGCCGTTTGCTACTTCATGCCAGTCATTTTCAACTTGCTTTGTTGCAAATGCAATAATCTATTACTCGCAATGACGTTGCACTTTAAACTTTGCTTTTATCATCTCGCTATAACATACAACATTCCCCATCAATTCTTTACCCTATACTTTTTCAAAGGAATGCCGGGTGTTGTATAAAATTTACCATCATCCGAAACGGCGATGCCACTATAGCCAGGATATTTTTTCAGTAACTGAAAGCCTGCTTCTTTACCCATCACCATAATGGACGTACTGAAGGAATTACACAGCTCCGCACTGGGGCCAAAAACAGTTATGCTTACCAACCCGGTAGCAGGATAACCCGTTGCCGGATTGATGATATGCGAATAGCGTTTGCCACCAATCTCTGCATATTTTTCGTAGCTGCCGGAGGTGGTTACTGCCCCCTGGTGCAGCGGCACAATAGCATACAATTCGCCGGGATGAAAAGGATCGGTGATCCCAATGTTCCAGGGCTTACCATTCGGTTGTTTGCCCCAGGTGTTCATATCGCCGGAGCCATTTACAATGCCGGCTTGTATGCCCTTTGCCAGCATCATCTCCCGACATTTATCGGCTGCATAGCCTTCGCCCAAAGCACCAAAGCCAATCTTCATCCCCCTTTCTTGTAAGAAAATAGTAGAAGCTACGGTATCAATAATAATGTTTTGATAACCCACTTTTTCTTTCGCTTTTTTCACCGCTTCCGGCGTGGGCATTTCAGTCATGCTGCCATCGAATTTCCAGATCTTTTCCATGGCGGCGAAAGAGATATCGAAAGCACCGGTAGTGATATGCGAAATATGAATTGCTCTACGTGTCAAGTCCAGCACTTCTTTGTCCACCTTTACCGGCGCAATGCCTGCCTGTTGGTTTACCTGCGAAATTTGGGTTTGCGGTTTCCAGTCGGAAATGAGGTACTCAATCCTACTCACTTCTTTTATTACCGTGTCAATATTTAGTTCAGCAGTGGCGGAGTCTTTTGCTACAATCGTAATATCCCAACGGCTACCCATTAGCGTAGTGGTGCGTTTGCGGGCCACTTGTGCCTGTGCAATACCATTCAGAAAAAAACAAAATAACAATAAAACGTACTTCATCAAAGGGGTTGGAAGGTTCGAAAGTAGTACGGTTTTATAGGCGGGAGTTGCCGGATGCTATTGGCGTAATCGTTAAAAAAAGTCGCTTCCGTCCTCCTACTACGTTAAATAGAATTATCGGTTATAAAGACGCTGCTCTGAATGAAGATTAGTAACTGAGTATAAAATAATTATTCAAAAATTTTGGATAAGAAATTTTCTGCAAATACTAAAAGAGCAGATGCTTCGAGCCTCAGCATGGCAAAGTTGTAATCAGTAAATCTTTCTACTTGTCATCCCGAGGTACAGCTTGCCCCGCACTTCAGTCGGGAAAGGATTTGCTCTTACCTATCAATCATTCAAAATAAAAAGCAACCTCCCAAAAATTCAATTATCAGATGCTTCCTACGTCAGCATGACAAAAGATGGTAGCAGCAAATGTTGCTTTTGTCATCCCGAGGTACGAGGGATCTAATGATGTGATAGTAGTTACACCCCCATAGAATCAACCGCTCCAATAAACGACCATCAGATGCTTCCTACTTCAGCATGACAAAAAGGTTCGTCAGCAAACTTCGCTTTTGTCATCCCGAGGTACGAGGGATCTGATGGCTGCCTTATTAGCCATTCAAAATAAAAAGCAACCTAGAAAAAACTCAATTATCAGATGCTTCCTGCGTCAGCATGACAAGAGGGTTAAACAGCCGATTTCTCTCTTATTATCAAGAGGAACAGCTTGCCCCGCACTTTAGTCAAAAAGGGATCTGATGATACAAGACGATTATGCTACAAGAAAATCAACCGCCCTAATAATTAAACCAGTAGATGCTTCTTTCTTCAGCAGGACTAGAGAGTGACTCTTTCTTGCTGAAAGAACGCATCACGGTGTATTTTAGAATTTTTTTTTTATAAATCATTGCTTTCGATTTACTGTAAGCCATTGCTGATTGTATGTCCAGACTTTCCCATAATTATTATGTATATATTCTTACCAATGTTCATAAGCAAGTTTTGTGTACGGGTGTTACCGGCAATTTGCCCGGACGATTATATGAGCATCAGCAAAGTATCAACAGAGTTCAACCCGGCTTCACTGGAAAATATAAATGTGTCTATCTCATATTTTATGAGCGGTATCAGTACATACAAAATGCAATTGATAGAGAAAAAGAAATTAAGGGATGGCGTAGAGAAAAAAAGATAGCGTTGATCAATAACTTTAATCCGGAATGGCGATTTTTAAATGCCGAGATTTAATCAAAGAGTTAAACTTCCCATCATCCCAAGGTACAGCTTGCACCATACTTCAGTCGGGAAGGAATTTGCTCTGATCTATCAATTATTCAAAAGAAAAAGCAACCTTCAAAAAACTCAATTATCAGATGCTTCCTACGTCAGCATGACAAAAAGGTTCATCAGCAAACTTCGCTCTTGTCATCCCGAGGTACGAGGGATCTACTGTTAAGCTATCAGCCATTCAAAATAAATAGCCACCTGCAAAAAATTTAATCATCAGATGCTTCCTTCGTCAGCATGACAAAAGATGATAGCAGCAAATCTCGATTTTGTCATCCCGAGGTACGAGGGATCTGATGTTAGCCTATCAGCCATCTAGAATAAACAGCCACCTGCAAAAAATTCGATCATTAGATGCTTCGTACCTCAGCATGACAAAGTCTTAACTAGCAAATCTTTCTACTTGTCATCCCGAAGCATGAGGGATCTGCTGTTAACCTATTAGCCATTCAGAATAAGATGCCACCTGCAGAAAATTTAATTATCAGATGCTTCGTGCCTCAGCATGACAAAGGATGTAGCACCAAACTTCGCTCTTGTCATCCCGAAGCATAGCTTGTCCCGTACTTCAGTCGGCAAGGGATCTGCTGTTAATCTATTAGCCATTCAGAATAAGAAGCAACCAGCAGAAAATTTAATTAGCAGCACGACAAGAAGGTTAATCTGTATTCTGAATAACAGAATATTCTTAAGCATTGGGATACCCTTCCCTCACCAGCCCTTCGCACAATTCTATTTCTTTTTGCAGCAGCGCTATTTGTATGCTTAGTTTCTTTTGTGCTACTACTCCATTCTCTGCCAGTTGCTTGCCGGCCAGGTAGCGTTGCTCTTCTATCCAGCGTTGCTTTTGAGGCGTTAGCGTCACGGTATCTGCAAATAGCACCTCCAGCAATTGTAGCGCTTTGCTGGCTGCCTGCCAGCTTAGCTGCATCTCTGCATACCGGTCTTGCAGGCTACTCAGTTTTTGCTGGCAGGTTTGTGCCTGCTCCTGCCATTCGTTTTTATTTTCTGCTGTTGGGGTGGCCGGGGGTAGCGGTGGCAATTCAGATAAATACTGGTGCAAAAAAAGCAATTGCTGTACTGCTTTCAGTGGCAGGCTGCGGGTACCGGCCAGGTAGCGGCTCAGTATAGAGTGGTGGGTGCCTATCCAAAGAGAAAGGTCTCTTTTGCTAATGCCCGTTTGGGTGCTAATGGTATCAACCAGTTGATGCTTGTCCATCGTTTATAATGTGTTTTTTTAAAAAAGCTGGCAACAGCATTACACAAAAAAGAAAAGCGTTGCCAACAGGGGAAACGAGCAGGCGGCAACAAACAAATTGTTGACCCCTATATCGTTGCCAATACCACAAATTTGGGGAAAACTATTTAGGTTAGCAAAATAACTAATCCACTTAGTGTGCATTATTTTGCACTCATATTTTAAAACCACAAAATTGTTAGAAGATGTACAGTACATTAAAACTGAAAACAACCAGTGAATGCGACAACGCTATTGCCCTGGCTACCGATCGGAAAAGTGAATTAGTTTTCCAGCAATCGGCTCTCACCCGTGATCTATCAGGCCAGGAAAAATCGGTAGATACCATTAGCGCTACCTTGGTGGCCCTCAATGCACAGATCACCGGTTTCAATGCAGCCATTGCTACCATGAGCGATGGAGAAGCGAAGAGAGACCTGCAAAGCAAAGTGCGCAGGCTGAACGACCAACGGGAAAACCTGGAAGAAAGATTACAGAAGAGCGGAGCGCCTGCTTATCTCGAAACAGAATTACAGGCCGAACTTTCTAAAAAACAGGTAGATGAAATTGATGCCTTCATCGCATCCATCAACCAACGGAAGAGCGAACTGTAAGTGACCCGTGTTTTGTTTTTAGTGTAGAAGCCCTGGCAAAATGCCGGGGCTTTTTTTATACGGTAATTTTTGCGGAAACGCATAGCCATGCGGCTCTATGCAAAACCTCCCTATCTTCCTTTTTTTAAATGCCTGCCGTATGCCGAAGATGATACTTGCCTTTTTGTTAGCCCTTACCTTTTACAACAGCCCTGCCCAAAAAAAGGAAAAGAAAGTGCTCGTGTTTACAAAGACCGCCGGTTTTCATCACCAATCTATACCGGCAGGTATTGCCGCCGTTCAAAAAATGGGCAGCAACAATGGCTTTGCGGTGGATACGACTACCAATAGCGCCTTGTTCACCGATAAGAATCTGAAAAGTTATGCCGCCATTATCTTCCTCAGCACTACGGGCAATGTTTTGGATTCGGCACAACAAGATGCTTTTATAAATTACATCCATTCCGGCGGTGGATTTGTAGGTGTACACGCCGCTACCGATACCGAAGCGGACTGGCCCTGGTATGTGCGGCTGGTTGGCGCAAGCTTTGCCAACCACCCCAAGCCACAAGTAGCCAATATTTTAGTGGTTGATAGTACGGACAGGACTACGCAACACCTGCCCCGCCCCTGGCGAAAAATGGAGGAGTGGTATAATTTTAAAGAAATACCGAAAGAGGTACATGTGCTACTGGCTGCCGATGAAAGCAGCTACGAAGGCGGTAAAAATGGAACCGACCACCCGCTGGCCTGGTACCACAATTTCGAAGGAGGCCGGGCTTTTTACACCGCCCTCGGCCATTTTGATGATGCTTATAGCGATGCTTTGTTTTTGGAGCATCTTGAAAAGGGGATTGAATGGGCGATGGGGAGGAAGTAAGGAAGAGCTAATTGGTCAACAACTTGTTGACCAATTAGCAGATTAGATTGTGTGAAACACATTTTATTATATTGCTCATTCTTACAAGCCTTAACAACGCAAACCCATGAATGAGCAACTTGTCAATTCCTCTACTTCATTGGAGTGGCTGAAAATTAAATCAGCTGATATCCCCGAAGAATTTAAACGTATTGCTAAGCAACTCTTCAACAATTACCTCATACAGGTAAATGATAATTACTACCGCCTTTTAGAAATTGAGTTCTACTACGATGATGGAGATAAACATCGAGACCCACATATATATGGACGCCCACCGCAAAACACTTTAGGTAGCTGGTTTTTTCATGCTATAGGTATCGATATAACATTTGGAG
>CAXTDG010000051.1:0-13541 GCA_964242675.1 uncultured Chitinophagaceae bacterium | reverse complement strand
GTTCCTGCACATAAGCAAAGGCATTCGTTTCGGTAATATCACCTCGTTTTATATCATTCAGAAATTGTCTTTTTGCAACATGTGTCAGGCGTGAATCATTGGTTGCATCATGCCGTACCCCAGCACCATAAATTGAATTCAAACTCCAGTTGGTAAACAAATGCATTTGGGTAAAACGGGAAAGATAGCCCAGCACATTTCTCTTTTCAGCCTGCTCAATTTCATCGCCATTTATTGGATCATTCAGAAAGAAAGTGAAATTGCTATATAGGTTGAATTGGTAGTAGGAATAATAAGCCTGGTTTTCCCAATTGGTACCATTGGCAAATTGATGTAGCAAGCTTACGCTGGCATTATAGCGTTCCGTATTGCCGCCTTCGCTGGGGTCAATGGAACCAAAGCGATCAATCAGGCCGCTTTCCACCGCCCGTTCAGGCACTTGACCAGATGCAGCCCACTTGCTTTTAAAGCCACTTGCCAGCGCCGTAAGCTGCGTGTTTTTAGAAATAGCTAGGTTGTATTTACCCAACAGGTTAAAGCGGTTAAAATGCTGCTTATTAATGGTAGGGCCATCGGTGTAGTTTGCCTCACCAGCCACGTAGGCACTTTGCTTGTCCTTATTCTTTTTCAACAAGTCCAGCATTACCAATCCACGAACGGTATTGAAGCGGCCTGCTTCCACCTGTACCCGGTTGGTGGCAATGCTGTTGTAAGTTGAAAAATTTACGTAGCCAGCGGTATTCAAATTACCATGTTGGGTGTAGTAAGGGCCAGTGCCATAGTCTATATTATTGATGGTTTCGGGGATAATGAAATGGGCATCGGCATAGCCTTGTCCGTGAGCATGGCTCACCATATTTACCGGAAGTCCATCTACGCTTACCTGTATATCGGTGCCATGGTCGCAATCAAAACCCCGCAGGAAAATTTGCTCTGCTTTGCCACCACCGGCATGTTGCGCTACAAATAATCCTGGTACCAGCCGCATCAGTTCCTGCGTATTTTTTACAGGCTTTAAATCGAGGTCAACACGGGCCAGTGTACTAAATTTTTCCTGACCACTATTTTGCGTAATTACAATGTCCTTCATGTTCACCACACCAAGCTTTAATGCAATTAGTAAATCTTTACGATTACTTATATTTATAGAACTGCCTTCGTAGCCGATGTAAGAAACAGTTACCTGGCTTCCATTGTCTTTTAGCCGAATGGAAAAATTGCCATATTGGTCGGTTAGTACTTTATTATTTGTACCAGTTTGTTCAATACTGGCAGCCTCCAAAGGCTGGCGGCTGGTAGCATCTATAACTTTACCGGTAATAGTTTGCTGAGCCTTTATATAAGAAAAGAAACCACATAAAAGGGCTAAGAGAAGTATTCGTTTACTCATAATGTGTTTTGAAGAATAATTAAGACACGAACTTTTTGTTGTTACAGTTATCGGACTGATGTACAAGTCACTACAAACTAAATTGTAGTGCAGTCGAAACGCCTATCAAAGTGTTGGATGATAGTGCCGTAACAACAATTGAATTTGGTGAATAAAAGAAGGCCCTGTATGGTATTAAGTATTACCATATGCAGTGCTTAATTCAATAGAAAAGTCTTAATTATCTCCGGGGCGGAGGAAGCTGAATGGCTAATGATGAAGTAGAAAGCGAAGAATTGTACTGACTGTAATGAGAGAGGACTACAGGTTTCAACGAAGAAGGAAAGAACTCAAAAGCTGTAATTAAATGAGGAGCCACATCATCATAGGATTTCAGGCTGTTTGAGTTGCTGCTGCTTTCATCTCCAGCCAGTTTACCCACTTCCTTATTTACATGGTTTTTACCGCCGTCCTTGTGTACAGATTCCAAGTGCTGATGCTCAAAAAAAGTATGGGCTATTACATCTTGTACCAACGGCATTACCGGCTTGCACAAGGCAAACATGTAAAGCAAAAACAGGTAGTATGCAGCAGGACTTTTCAAGGCAAGAAGTAAAAATTAAAAATAACAGATGGATTTTAAATAGTAAAAATGTATCTACGAAAAGGCTAAGAAATTAGTTGAGTGATTTACATTAGAAATATTCGTTCCACCGTCCAATAGGCGGCAATTAATCCAATGGCAATCGACATTGGATACACTACCCATTTTCGGTAATAAGGCTTTTTCCCCAACGGAAAAATGATGAGAAAGAACATAGCTAGGATGATGGTGATCTGGCCCAATTCTACACCTACGTTGAAGGATAGGATAGAGGTGAGAAATTTGTTCCTGGGCAACCCGATTTCATTGAGTGAAGAGGCAAACCCCATTCCGTGAATTAAGCCAAACATAAATACCAATAGTATCCGCCAGGGCTTCAATTCAGAAAGCAATAAATTTTCAATAGCCACAAACAAAATGGAGAGTGCGATGATGGGCTCTACAATAGCAGGTGGTGCTACAATAACGCTTTTCATACTAAGAGCTAGTGTAATGGAGTGTGCAACGGTAAAAGCCGTAGCCTGCCAGAGAATAGCGCTGAGTTTATTACTGATAAGACAGAGGCCAACTACGAAAAGAATATGGTCGAATCCTTCTGGAATAATGTGTTGGTAACCTAATTTTAAGTAATAGGAAATAACATGCTGAGTTGGGGCTTTTTCCAAAGCATAGTTAATGGTGTGAGCTTGTACATACAAGCCACACATCATCAACAAAGCCATCATTATGCCTACACGTTGTGCAAAGGAAATATTAGAACTAGCTGCTAAGTTTTTCATTTACAAAGTAGCTAAAACTGATTTTGTATCCTGCATTAGTTCCTGTCCGATATAGGGATTGTTAGCAGTGGTCTGTGCCAAAATTTGCTTGGCCATTTGCTTATCACCAGCCTTATCATAAATAAGCGCTGCACGGCTGAGTAGTACCGGATTTTTTGAATTGGTTCTTAAAGCTGTTTTGATGTAAGGCAAAGCCTTTTCATATTCACCACGGCTGTACAAAACCCAGGCAACTGTTTCATTTACATCAATGTTTTCGGGGCGGCGATTATACTCCAGCATTGCATGTTTTAATGCAGCGTCTTTATCTCCAATTTTTAGGTAGTCGTACGCTAGTTCTCTATCGGCATAGTGACCAATGCTCTCATCGCTTTCGCCTGCCTTAGCATCCTGGGCCAATCCAGCTATTACATCTTTCAAAATTGTTTCTGCTTTTTGGGCATCGCCTTTGGCTTTATACGCTTCAGCCATTTCTTCTTTAATCGTATTATCAGCTATTAGTGAATCCGCCTGTTGATAGTAGGTAATAGCCTTTTCGTATTCTTTATTGGCAACTGCCACCCTTGCCAGCCCTGCCAGTGCATAAGGGTAACCAGGGCGTACTGCCAGCGAAAATTCATATATAGAATCCGCTCTTTTAAAATCTCCTGTCTTTTCGTACAAGCTGCCTAATTGCACTCTTGTCCATTCCGTATGTTCATCACCCATACCACCAGATTCGGCGGCCATTTTCATAGCCTCAATAGATGCTGGATAGTTGCCAAATATTTCCCGCAGGTAAGAGATACGGGAATAGGAGGTAAGATCGGGTCGTATAGAAACCATTTTATCTGCATACGCAACAGCGGTATCATACGATCCCATTTCTACATTTCCGTCCACCATCAAGCCATAGATATAAGCGTTGTAAGGATTTACCTGCTGGGCTTGTTTTGCGGTGGTAATGCCGTCGGCAAAATGGTGTTGCGACATGTAGATCAGTGACTTAAAAACCAGTCCATTGAAGTTTTGCGGATCGCTTTGCAACACGCTGTTTATATACTTCATAGCTGCCTGGTCGTAATACATGAAGTTGCCGGTTTCTCTAGCTTCTTGGATAAAAAGTGAAGCCAATTGTAGCGACGTTTTTACATCATCTGGATTCTTCTTCAATGCTTCTTTCAAAGAATTATAACGCAGTTTTACGGCAGCCCACTCTTTCGATTGTGCAGCTGGCCCTTTCCTGTCCAGCAGTACATATTCCTTATTTTGTTTCTCTTCTGTTTTCGTTCTGTATTTATAAACAATGCCTGCAACGATCAAAGCAAACACGGCAATACAGATAATATAAATGGTAGACTTTTTCATGATAAGCAATACGTATTTGAGCCTGAAAGTGATTTATTTTTTGGCAAATCTATTTATTACAAAATGGCTTTTAAAAAAATATGCCGGCACAGGCCGGCATATTTATCATTTAAACAAACAGCAAAACATTTTACTGCTTCACAATCTTGATGGATTCTGTCTTTTTATCTTTTTCACCAGCTATTGCTGTGTACACACCACTTGGCAAAGAGCGTAGATCTATTTCAACAGTACCATTGGTAATTGTCTTCGACAAAACTCGTTTACCAGAATTGTCAAACAGATTTACGATGATAGGTTCCTGGCTGGAAGAATAGATTTTCACAAAGTCAGTAGCCGGGTTTGGCGCAATAGTTAGCAGCGTTTTGTTGTCAAACGTTACCAGGCGCAATGGAGAGTAATTGGCTTTACCATCGGCATCAATTTGCTTAATGCGATAGTAGTTACCTTTCACCATTGATGGATCGTTGTGCAGGAATTGATATGTTTTCTGACTGCTTCCAACAGTACTGTTTACTGTACCAATCTTAGTATACACACCACCACCAATGCTTTGCTCAACTTCATACCGAGCTACATTTCTTTCATTTTCAACCTTCCAGGTAAGCATTACTGATTTACCCATTTTATCAGCAGTAAAGCTCAGGTAAGAAACTGGCAATGGCGGAGGCACAGGCCCAACATAACTAGGCCCATTGAAACCACGCCAAGGCGTTTGTACATAAGGGAAACATGGTTTGAACGTAGTATCGTTGTGCGTAATACCAGCATTGAAGCCCAATACATTTTGTAATTGCATTGTTACCGGGCTAGGGTTAGGGTTTTGAGTAGTAGGCATGTAATCATCATACCACAAACCAATAGCAGCTAATACTACACCACCCACTGCTTGCAGTTCAATAGTAGTTACATCATCTTCCAAACGGCGTCCATTCGGAAAACCATCCATATTAGGAATGAATTGTAAATTGGCGTTAGCGTTATAGGCTGAATTTGTTAAACCTAAAACTGCTGCCCAAACTAAACCAAGCGAATTAAAGTTCGGGTCATTACGTGGTGTAACAGGTACTGCCATATTCAACCGCAGCATGTCGCCAAATGTAGGCAGGAAGTTATTGATAAAAGGTTTGCCAGCAGATAAAGGGCTGCCAACTGGTTTGCCAGTAGCTAGTTGATAAGGCCTTAAGTTAGGCACACCTGTGTTGAAAATAGGTAGTAAATCAACAGCCCGTGGACTCATGGTATCAGGCAACAAATAGGCGCCAAAATTAGCATCAGACAACGCAGTGCCATCCAAAGCAGGGTTGCCACGCAAGCCACCTAAGCCTTTTTTGCCATTGCGAAAATCATAGGCACCTAAAGAACGTTGTTGAATACGCAGTGCTGATAAACCTGGTACCGCATTTCCAAACTGGCTGGTGTCCATATATAAAGCCAGTTCAGGATTTTTAAGGTATTTAGCAAAAGCTGAGTCGTTAGTTGCTGTAGAGGCATTCCAGCGATCTTTTTGACCAATAGGAATAACAGCTTCGTTGGTAAGTGGCATGCCCAAGCGAGATACCTGAACCCAGTTACCCGAAACAGTATTTGTACCAGTAGAAGGATCGAAAGTGGTAACCTCTGGCCGGCTAGCGCTAGCGTAAACACCAATTACAAAATCGCCATCT
Organism: uncultured Chitinophagaceae bacterium; assembly: GCA_964242675.1. GTDB lineage: Bacteria > Bacteroidota > Bacteroidia > Chitinophagales > Chitinophagaceae > JAZKFT01. The sequence goes on along the minus strand of CAXTDG010000051.1, from coordinate 7,775 downwards.
AAGATACTGGTAGCCATTGATGTAGTTTTGCCATCTTTTTGTAAAGATGAAACTGGCACTTCAATTACGATTGAATGACAGTTGTATTTTGCTAAACCATCTACACCAGTCTGCCGGAAGTTTCCTACATCGAATGCACCACCTAAGTCAACGAAAAATGCATCGTCAGCCGGGCCACAGAATACTTTTTCACCGCCACCACCTGTAGCATTACGTACAGCGCTATTAATTAATGCATCGTAAGTTGTATTTAAGCCTACTCCTGTTTCAATAGAGCGTGGGCCAATATTGTTAGGCGGCACTACACCATTGGTAACGATTGTAGTAAAGACACCATTTATACCTTTTTCAAGTATGTATGTTGTCTTTATATTTTGCTTGCCCAACCGTATGTTGAAGAACGTAGTAGTATCTTCATTTACCCGGTTGAAAGTGAAACGATAAGTGATATCGTCACCCGTAGTGGTAGTTTTATTTTTTACGTGTATCTCGTACCGTACATTTTGCCCAAAATTGTAATAGTTAGGGCCGCCCTGCGGCAGTTCGAACGGAATGTAGTTGGCAATTAAAACGATCTTGCTAGTGTCACAAGGGCTTTTAAAAGCATATACATCTGTATTATCTGCAACCGGATCGTTTGCAATTAAAGGCGCTTCTCTATGAGAGGAAGCTTTAGCAACGGTTTGACCAATGACCAGGCAAACCAACGCTGCGGTAAAATGATTTATAATTTTTTTCATGTCGCTTACTGTTTTGTTGGTTAAAACCTTGGTTGATTGGTATGATCGAAACCACGCCATGGTGTTTGTACATAAGGGAAGGAAGCACGGAACGTAGTATCGTTTTTAGTTGGACCAGCATTAAAAGCCAGAACATAACCTAAACGTGTTGTTACCGGACTTGGGCTTTGGTTAGGGATATAATCATCGTACCAAAGGCCAATAGCTGCTAGCACCACACCACTCACTGCTTGCAATTCAATAGTTGTCACATCATCTTCCAGGCGGCGACCATTAGGGAAGCCATCCATGTTAGGGATAAATTGTAACGCTGCAGAAGTATTGTAAGTAGAGTTGGTAAGACCTAATACAGCCGCATACACTAATCCAAGAGAATTGAAGTTTGGATCACTACGAGGAGTAACAGGAACAGCCATATTCAACCGCAACATATCGCCAAATGTTGGCAGGAAGTTGTTGATGAATGGCTTACCTGCTGCCAGTGGGTTACCACCTTTACCCGTAGCCAATTGATAAGGCCGTAGGTTAGGTACACCTGTGTTGAAGATTGGCAACAAGTCCACGGCACGTGGGCTAACGGTATCAGGTAATAAGTAGGCACCGAAGTTAGCATTGGAAAGTGCAGTACCGTCTAACGCAGCGTTGCCACGTAAGCCAGCCAATCCTTTTTTACCATTGCGGAAATCGTAAGAGCCTAAAGAACGTTGCTGAATGCGTAGTGCATTTAATGAAGGAACTGCACTACCAAACTGGCTGTCGTCCATATACAGCGCTAACTCAGGATTTTTAAAATATTTGGCAAAAACAGAATCACCTGTTACTGCACTAGCATTCCACCTGTTTTTAGCACCAACTGGTATAACAGCTTCATTGGTAAGTGGCATACCTAGGCGAGATACCTGAACCCAGTTACCTGTGTAAGAAGCACCAGTTGTAGCAGAAATGGTTTTAACCATCTGGCGGCTGGCACTAGCATATACACCAATTACAAAATCGCCATCCAGAATGCTGGTAGCCATTGATGTAGTTTTGCCATCTTTTTGCAAAAGATTGATTGGAATTTTCAAGGCAATGCTATGAACATTGTAACGAGCCAGCCCATCCTTGGTTGGATTAGTCATATTGCCCTCTGGCCGAAAATTTCCAACATCAAAAGCACCTGCTAAGTCAACAAAGAATGGATCATCAGCCGGTCCACAAAACACACTTTCGCCAGCAGCAGTAGTTGCGATGGCTGCATTACGCAATGCATCGTAAGTAGTATTTAAACCAACTGCCTGCTGTATAGAGCGGGGGCCAATGTTGTTTGGAGGAACAACGCCATTAGTAATAACAGCTGTGAACATGCCACCATTTATACTTTTTTCCAGTGTATAAACGGTTTTGATATTTTGCTTACCTAAACGGATGTTGAAGAACGTAGTAGAGTCTTCATTTACATTGGAGAAAGTAAAGCGATAGGTGATATCATCACCGGTAGTAGTCGTTTTATTCTTAATGTGAATTTCGTACCGAACGTTAGGCGCAAAATTGTAATAATTCGGCCCGCCTTCTGGCAGTTGAAAGGGAATGTAGTTGGCAATGATGGTAACCTTAGTGGTATCATCCGGGCTACGGAATGCATACACATCAGTGTTGTCGGCTACCGGGTCGTTAGCAATTAATGGTGCTTCCCGGTGGGAAGAAGCGAGTGCTGATACTGCAAGGCAGCCAGTCAGCGGAACAAGTAAGAGGAGCGACCTCCACTTGCCTAAAAGCGTAGCTTTTTTTGTCATATGGGATTGTTTTTGATTATGGCCATGATTTTCGTTAATACCCTTTAAATGGTCTTAAACAAAGCCACCCAACTACGAATGGGTAAAGAGGAAGGTTTTGTTGATAGAAAATAAAAAAGATTGTTAACGGGCCAAGCAAAAAGTTGTCCCAAATGAAAAATTTTCTAACTAAATTCTAATTTGGTAATAAATCGGCTGGTTTCAATTATGCCGAAAGCAATAAAGAAATTTCTTCTGAACACCTGTGGTTGGAACACGAACTGAGGCGGAATTAAATCTAAACATAAAAATGCCCGCCGTGAATGCGGCAGGCCGGTCATTTAAATCTATAACCTTTTTAAACGAATTACCAATGGCTTTGTAGCCTCACCTAATACGTTTGGAGATTAAATTTTATTGTATTAGGGCTAAAGCGTAATTAAAAATTTTTAAACAGTTCCTGCACCGCTCTCAAAGTGCTCTACAAACTAGGGTAGAACAACACATAGTAAGCGCTTTATAAAACTTTCACTGGCCGCTTCTGCTCATCTATTGCTACAAAAGTGAAGCTACCACTGATCGCTTTCTCCCGATAATCATTGTACATCTGCTCCACGTAAATTTCTACATGCACTTTTAGGCTGGTATTGCCAATGTGTACTACCCGGCCAATTAATTCTACCAGCGTACCGGCGGGGATGGGCTTGGTAAAATCGATACGGTCGCTGCTCACCGTTACCATACGGTGGCGGCTAAAACGGGTAGCGGTTATAAAAGCCACTTCGTCCATCAGGTGCATAGCGGTGCCACCAAACAGGGTATCGTAGTGGTTGGTAGTGTTGGGAAATACGGCTTTGAAAATATGCGTTTCCGATGCGTTGATGCGTTCTTCGATAGTCATGTTTGAGGAGATAAAATAGAAAAGCCTGTCACTTGATTGTGGCAGGCAAAATAGCATTGTTAAAAGAGTTATTTCTTAATAGTTATTGAAGGTTTTCAATAATGCCTGCAATACCCTGCCCGCCACCTACGCAGGCCGTCACCATTCCCCATTTTTTATTTAGTCGTTTCAGGTCATGTATTACCTGTATGCTCAGTTTAGTGCCTGTGCAACCCAATGGATGGCCCAATGCAATGGCACCCCCATTGATGTTTACTTTTTCTGGATTAAGGCCCAGTTGCTGAATGACAGCCAGGCTTTGCGAAGCAAACGCTTCATTTAGTTCTATCAAGTCAATATCGTCCTGGTGCATGCCCGCCAGCTTCAGCACTTTGGGTACGGCTGCTATTGGCCCCATACCCATAATGCGAGGCGGCACGCCAGCACCGGCACACCAGGCCAGCCGGGCCAATGGTTGTAGCCCCAGTTCTTTCATTTTCTGTTCGCTCACCACCAGCACAAAAGCAGCCCCATCGCTTGTTTGGGAGGCATTGCCAGCCGTTACCGTTCCGCCTGCGGCAAATACGGGTTTTAGCTTCCCTAAGGCATCCATGCTGGTGTCTTTCCGAGGGCCTTCATCTGTATCAACCGTATATTTCTTTACAGCCCGTTTGCCTTTTTCATTCAGGTACACTTCTTCTACTTCTATAGGCAAAATGCCTTTTTGAAAATAACCCGCTTCAATAGCATTGACAGCTTTTTGGTGGCTATGGTACGAGAACTCGTCTTGCTGCTGCCGATTGATTTTATAATCCTGCGCTACGGCTTCGGCTGTAAGGCCCATGCTGAGGTAGTAATCAGGATCGGTGCTAGCAACCGAAAAATTGGGAACGGTTTTCCAGCCGGCTGCCGGTACCAGGCTCATGCTTTCTACGCCACCGGCCACTATACAATCGGCCTGTCCACTCCGAATTTTTGCCGTAGCAATAGCAATGGTTTCCAGCCCGCTGGCACAGTAGCGGTTTACCGTCATGCCCGGTACGCTGATGCCTAAAGCCCTGGCACTTATAATGCGGCCGATCTGCAAACCTTGTTCTGCTTCCGGCACCGCATTTCCTACAATACAGTCGTCAATGGTATTTGGATCCAATTGCGGCACGGCGGCCAGCAAACCCTTAATTACCTGCACTGCCAAATCATCTGGCCGGGTAAAACGAAATCCACCTTTTTTACTTTTGGCAACTGCTGTGCGGTAACCGGCAACTATATAGGCTTCAGTCATGAGAAGTTTAAAGTTTAAATGTTTAAGGTTTAAAGGTGTAAGGATAGCATCAAAGCTTTTTGTTTTGCTTTTCGCTTTAGTCCGATTCACTTTATCCCTTGTGAATCAAAATTAGTTGCATAAGCAACTAATTTCCAAAAATCCTTTTTCCCCATTCAGCTTTCATCCAGATTATCCTAAAAATCCCGGTTCAAGGCAATCCAACCCACACCCAAATCCCAGTAAATTCGCCGCTATGTATTCTTTGTTGCGTCGCATCCTGTTTTTCTTCGATCCTGAGCAGGTGCATTACTTTTCAATGAACCTGTTACAGGGCTTATGTCGGATACCTGTTTTCAGAAAAATAATGTCCCTGGTTTTTACTCCAAAACAATCTCCGGTTTCTTTCAAAGGCCTCGAGTTTCGTAACCCGGTGGGGCTGGCAGCTGGTTTTGATAAAAATGCCCGCTACTTATTATCCTTGCAAGCGTTGGGTTTTGGTTTTGTGGAAATTGGAACTATAACCCCTTTGCCGCAGGTTGGCAATGAAAAGCCCCGCCTTTTTCGATTACCCAAAGACAAAGCCCTTATCAACCGCATGGGGTTCAATAATGATGGGATGGAAGTGGTAGTAGAACGGATGAAGGCATGGCGGAAAAAGCATTCGGCCGCAAGCGGATTTATCATTGGTGGCAACATTGGCAAAAACAAAGCAACGCCCAACGAAGAGGCCTGGATGGACTATGAAAAATGCTTCCTGGCACTAGTACCTTATGTCGATTATTTTGTGGTAAATGTAAGCAGCCCTAATACGCCGGGCCTGCGGGAATGGCAGGAAAAAGAATCACTCCGCAAAATTTTGGCGCATCTGCAAGGCCTTAATCAGAAGCAAGTTATTCAGCGGCCCATCTTACTAAAAATTGCTCCTGATCTTACCACTGGACAGGTTGATGATGTGATATCATTAGCGCTGGAAATCCACCTCGACGGATTGGTAGTGGCTAATACTACCATCAGTCGGGAAGGCTTAGGCGATGTTTCAAAAAAAGAAATGGGAAGAATTGGTGCTGGCGGATTGAGTGGTGCACCGCTTCGCCAGCGAAGCACAGAATTGCTGCAATACATTTCCCAAAAAACGGCTGGTAAGTTGCCCATCATTGGTTCCGGCGGCATTTTTACGGCTTCCGATGCAATAGAAAAGCAACAGGCTGGTGCTTCACTTATTCAGGTTTGGACAGGGTTCATTTATAAAGGGCCAGGGATAGTAAAACAAATACTCAAAAACTAAAACTACCAATACCACCACGCTGCTATGGAAATAGAATTTGCTATTACAAAAGAAATTATCAATGAAAGTTTGCCATTGCATTATCGGCACACCACTTTCAAACAGCGGTTTATGCCCTATATGTATCTTGTTATTTTACTAGTAATCGGATTAATACAAGCTTTTACCAGCAAAGAAGAAGGACTGGCCCGCTGGCTACAACTTATTTTCCTGGTTATAATTGGAAGTGCTTACGCATTCTGGTACAACTATCAGCGTAATAATGCCGGGAAAAAAATGCTGAGATTTTATGGCGAGAATACGCACTACAAAGTGGATGCAAATGACGACGGGTTGACATTTTACTTAAGTTATAGCACCTCCCAAAGTAAATGGCCTGCTTTCCCCAAGGCAGTAATTGGAAAAGATATAGTGCTTTTATACCAGCAGAATTTAGCAATGATCATTTTTCATCATACTTTTTTTTCTAACGATGATTTTAGTTGTTTCAAAACCCTTGTACGGAATCACATGCATGAGGTAAAAGAAGATTAAGGCATATTTGCAGCTTATCATTTTCATGAAATTATGTGGGAAGGCATTTTTACCCTGGATTCACTTGTTAGTTTGTTTACACTTACGCTGCTGGAAATAGTGTTGGGTATTGATAATGTTATTTTTGTTTCTATCCTGATTGGTCGTTTACCTGCCAAAGACAATAAGAAAGCCCGTCGCTTATGGATGATTTTGGGCATTATTGTACGCAGTGCTTTGCTGCTAGGGCTGGGCTGGCTGGTATCTAATGGAAATAAGGAACTATTTGGATTTACTATTAGCGATACGCACTACGGGTTTAATCTTCGAAACTGCATTATGCTGGTAGGGGGTCTTTTCCTGATTTATAAAACGGTAAAAGAAATACACCAAAAGTTGGAGGGCGAAGAGGAACATGCAGGACCCGGTGGTGGGAAAGGGAAGGCCAGTTTTAGCGCCATCATGACGCAGATTGTGTTAGTGGATATGATATTTTCTTTCGACAGCATCATTACAGCCATTGGTATGGCCCAGCATGTACCGGTAATGATAGCAGCCGTAATGGTAGCTATGGGTATCATGTTTTTCTTTGCTGATACCATTTCCAAGTTCATTGAAAAACATCCTACTTTCAAAATACTGGCACTTTCATTTTTAATTATGGTGGGCTTCAGCTTGTTTTTCGAGGGGCTGGAACCTATTCATCATAGCCATATTGCTAAGGGGTATATCTACGTAGCTATGGCATTTAGCTTTGTGGTAGAACTGTTGAACCTAAAGATGAGTAAGACTGCAAAGGAAAAAGCAGTGCAACTTCGGGGTCCAAGAGTGGATCAGGAAAACAACCCTGATATAAAGGTTGAAAGACCTGAATTCTAAATATTACTTAGGTCGCAAATTTGCTCTCAAGGCAGTTGATACACTTTATTCTTAAAAATTGATAATCAACTACTTTGAGAGCTTTTTTACTTGTCCTGTTTATATTCCTATCAGCACCTATCTTACTAACAGCACAAACTGACTCCACAGGCAAAAAAAAGCTGGTAGAAATAAATGCTGACCTGCCCGATGAAACAGAAGAAACCGACCTGGTAGAAACGGGTAGGTTGCAGATAGAAACAGCCCTTTTGTATAATCGCTATAAAGATGGCAGTCCGGCTTCCGTAATAGGACAAGGGCTGCTACGTTACGGCGTTTCGAAGCGGCTTGAAGTGCGGCTGCTGGTAGAAGATGGCCGCCAGCGGGATATTTATCTTACGAAAACGGTGCAAAGCACTTACCCCATGGCCGCCAGTGCCAAAGTGCTGCTGCTCCAAGATGTAAAGGGCTTTCCCGATGT
>CAXTDG010000050.1:13265-13546 GCA_964242675.1 uncultured Chitinophagaceae bacterium | reverse complement strand
GCTGACTTACAATTGCCCAAGCCTTAGTGTAAAATATAGCAGGGTAGCTTGTTTTTAAGGTCATTGCTTAACCAAATCTTATATATTGGAAGGCATCAAAAGCTTCTCTCATATTGCCTGCACTGTAAACTCATTTTAAACTGAAGATGTACATCATAATATGCCGTTTATTAGAACCATTCGTCTTATTATTACTTTCTATAAAAGCTTCGCTCCGGGGTCTCTTTTGATTACCCTTTGCAGCCTTTTTTTATTTTGGCGTTTTGGATTAAGCATTATAG
>CAXTDG010000050.1:0-13255 GCA_964242675.1 uncultured Chitinophagaceae bacterium | reverse complement strand
GGGTTATTTTGGTTAAAGGTGGTAACGATGGCAATACTGTTCTACTTCGTCAATCTGTATAAAGCGAAAGAATACTATTATTATCAGAATTTAGGACTTTCAAAAAAGCTACTTTGGACTATTGTACTTCTCTTTGACTTTCTTTTACTCATCTTACTGCTTGTACAAATCCACTCATTGAAATGACACACAAATTGGAAGCAGATGATATTCAGTTATCCTTCGATAACCGCCGCATTTTATCTGATATTTATCTGAAATGTGAAACTGGTAAAATTACTGGTCTGTTGGGCCGCAATGGGCAAGGAAAATCCTGCCTGATGAAAATAATATATGGCAGTATGGAGTGCGAAAAATCGGTTCGTATTAACAATGATTCTTACCTGCAAGCTTTCAAATATCCCGAATTACTACAGTACCTGCCACAATTCAATTTTATTCCGAGGCATCTTTCTATAAAAAGAGTCTTTATAGATTTCAAAATTTCGTTTACTTTTTTTGAAGCACTATTTCCAGAGTTTACCAACGATTATAAAACTACTATTAACAAGCTTTCCGGCGGCGGTAGGAGGCTAATAGAGTTGTATATTATTATCAAATCAAAGTCGAGATTTGCCATGCTGGATGAGCCTTTCAGCCATTTAAGTCCTATACAAATCGAAAAAATAAAAACATTATTACTTGAAGAAAAAAGCGCAAAAGGATTTCTAATTACAGATCATTTATATCAGCATATCACTGATATTAGTGACAACTTGTACATCCTCGCAAATGGTAAAACGCACCTTGCCAAAAGCATAGAAGATATTGAAACACTGGGATATGCAAGGCTGTAGATTTACCTGCTAACCAATTTTTCCTTCGCAATCAACTTTCTGATTATCTCCATCTTTGGATCTATCCCATACCGCAAATGGTAGCTGGTAGGTGGCACAAAAACATCTGGCTGAATGCCGCTGCCATTGTGCGGCAAATTCTTATTAATCACCAACCGATATAAAGGCAGGCGGATGCGGATGTGTGTATTAGGCAACGTTACCTCCGGTAAGTTAACAGCACTGTTTCCATAAGCACCACCACCTGTTTCTTCGCCTACTACAGTCACATTTTTTTGCCCTTTCAATGGATTGATAAATAAGGTGGAAGCAGAAAAAGTATATCCGCCAGTGATGATAAACACCTGCCCATCGTAATGGTTATTAGTATAAGGCTGCTGTACCTTTGTTTCCAGTTGTTTAAAGTGGTAGCGACCATCCTTTTTATTACGAAAAGGGCTAACGATCCAATGCTCCACTTTATACCAAAACCCACTACCAACCAGGCGGGGATATGGGTACCGAAAGCTGTAAGCTGCACAGGTATCGGCCACTTTAAATGGATGATCAGTAATATATTTGGAAAGGCGGGTGCTGTTGCCAATGCTGCCACCACCATTGTTACGTAGCTCAATCACCAGGTTGGCTATACCTTTTTCTTTCAATTCTTTAAAACTCTTTTTAAAAAAACGTTTGAGGTGGGCCTTACTAAAAGTATTCAACGTCATTACGGCAAATTGCCCGGTACTATCAATCCGAAAATTACGGCTGAGCAGTAGTTCATTTGCTCTGCGTTGCCTGCGGCCAGGCGGTGCCTGAAATGGTGGATGCGGCAGGCGGAAAGTGGTATCGGCCCTTACATTGTAGTTGCCCAACACTTTTGTTTTAATGCTGCCGTCTGTAGCTACATACCGTACATTATATTCCTTTTCAAGCCCATAGGCATAGCGGTACCAACTGGGGAAGTTGCCACTAATAAGCTGGTATTTAAAGTTCATGCTATTGCCATCGGTAGAAATGATGCTGCACATATCCGAAAGCATCCGTTGCACATTGCGGCCATTTACCGATAGTAACACTGTACCTGCCGTTAGCACTGAATCTCGCCGAAAGGCATTGCGAGTAATGACCATGCTATCGCCGCCCCAAGTTTTTACAGCAAACGGAAAAGTGACGGATGAACCAAAACGCTCTGCCAGCTTACTGTACTCCTTCGACGAACGCACACTGGTATGGCCGCATTTTATTTTAGCAATTACATACGCCATCCGGTTGCGAAACTGTAGCTCCGTCATCGAATCAGTGAGGCTACTATACACTTCATTAAAGTAAAAGTCCATAGAGTCTTTTGGGGTAAACCAATACAAACTAGGATGAATTTTTTCGTAAGTCTTGCGGGCTATTGTGAAGTCCTGCTGCAGTTCATCAGGGCTAAATTTTTTGTTAGGGTTGAAGGTAGATTTGGCACTACACCCTATAAACAACAAAGCCGGGAAAAGCAGGAACGAAAGGGAAATGTATTGTAGCGGAAAGCGATGCCAGTGCAACTTCATAGTTGTTTCAAAGATGAGTGTCAAAACGGAATGATAGTAATACACCTGCTCATCACTATATGTTTTAACGTTGTAAGAACAGTACAAGCCTTTACAAAATTTTATTTGGCTTGTAAACAAACCTTACCCACATTTGCCCCGCAATGATGAATAAATTACAAAACAACAATTGGTGGCAAGCTCCTAACACATAGGTGCCGATTTGCTATTGTTTGTTTTGAAGAAAATATAACTAAGCCCCGGTACCTCACCGGGGTTTTTTCTGTTTATGATAGTGCTTGTCTTGAGCTGAGATAATTAGACAAGTACAAAATAGTGAAAGCAAAAAGAGGAACTTAAAAAGAGCGTATGAAAAAGATTAAGATAGAAACGGTTTGCAAAAAAATGCTGGCTGATGTATACACACCGGTGGGCATTTACCTGCGCCTGCGGGATCGCTTCCGGGATACAGTACTGTTGGAAAGTACCGACCACCATGCAGCCGAAAATAGCTGGAGCTTTATGGGCGTACAGGCTATTGGCGGCATTGAAGTAAAAGACCTGCAAACGCTGGAATTTAAATACCCAACGGAGCAACCGGTAAAGCAGGCAATTACCAACCCGAAGGAAATCCCTGCATCCATCAATAGCTACTTGCAGCGTTACGAACTGAGCGGTGATAAAAGCATACCGGCAGCCCAAAGCTTGTTTGGCTACACCAGTTATGATGCGGTTAGTTTCTTCGAAAGTATTAGTACTGCTACGCAGGGAGAGCTATTGCGCTACCGCCTTTATCAATACGTTATTGCCATCAACCACTTTAAAGACGAACTCTATATCTGCGAAAACAAAGTAGCTGGTTTGGAAAGCGAAGTAGCAGTGGTGGAATCGCTGATTCGCAGCCGCAACGTACCAGAATATCCATTTGCTATTAGTGGAGAAGAAACTGGTAATATGGCTGACGAAGCTTACAAGGAGATGGTAGAAAAAGGGAAAGGGGCCTGCCGCCGGGGCGATGTATTTCAGATTGTACTCAGCCGTCGCTATCAGCAAAGTTTTACCGGCGATGAATTCAATGTGTACCGGGCTTTACGAAGTGTAAACCCTTCACCCTACCTGTTTTATTTTGACTATGGCGATTACCGCCTGTTTGGTTCCAGTCCCGAAAGCCAACTGGTTATACGCAATGGTAAGGCCGTAGTGCATCCCATTGCCGGTACCTTCAAACGCACTGGCGACGATGCCCAGGACGAAATTTTAGCCGAAAACCTATTGGCCGACCCCAAGGAAAATGCAGAGCATGTGATGCTGGTAGACTTGGCTCGTAATGATATGAGCCGCCATGCTCAAAATGTAACGGTTAGCAGTTATCGGAAAGTGCATTATTATAGCCACGTCATCCACCTAGTGAGCGAAGTAACCGGGCAGGTGCCGGGAACTGAAAATCCTTATGAAGTGTTTGCTGCCACCTTTCCAGCCGGTACGCTCAGTGGAGCTCCCAAAGTAAAAGCTATGCAACTTATTAACCAATGGGAGCCAACACCCCGTGGTTATTACGGTGGTGCCATTGGCCTGTTGGGTTTAGACGGGTCCTTCAATCATGCCATTATGATCCGTACTTTTCTAAGCCGCAACAATACGTTGCACTACCAGGCCGGTGCTGGTGTTACCGTAAATAGCGTTGCCGAAAATGAATTGCAGGAAGTAAATAATAAGCTGGGAGCACTGAAAAAAGCAATAACGCTAGCCGAAGAAATAAGCAGGTAAAACACATCTCACTTAACAGCAACGAAGTAGACAACACCTCACAAAAGAAAGCAACATGAACATTTTAGTCTTTGATAATTACGACAGCTTCACCTATAACCTGGTGCACCTAGTAGAGAAAATCATCCATGGGAAAGTGACTGTACATCGCAACGATCAGATACCACTGGAGGATATACAACAGTTCGATAAAATCATTCTGTCACCTGGCCCCGGCATACCGGAAGAAGCGGGCTTATTACTACCATTAATAAAAGAATATGCTGCCAGCAAAAGTATGCTGGGCGTATGCCTAGGCCATCAGGCCATTGGGCAGGCATTTGGTGGTACACTAGTCAATTTGGAAACCGTATACCACGGCGTAGCCACTAAAATAACAGCCCATGAAGGTCGTACCAAACAATCCATCGACCTTTTTGCCCAGCTACCAGCCGAATTGGAAGTAGGCCGCTACCATAGTTGGGTAGTAAGTGATCAGGATTTCCCGGAAGAACTGGAGATTACGGCTACCGATGACAATGGCTACATCATGGCCCTACAGCACAAAACCTACGACATCCAGGGTGTACAATTTCACCCCGAAAGTGTACTGACACCGGATGGGGAGCGTATCATAAGAAATTGGTTACAGGCGTAGAGACGCAATGCATTGCGTCTCCATACACTCACCACTCACCCAAACCACCTTAACCCCAAAGAGGCACAGCCGTGCGTCTCTACCTGTCAAAACTATCAACATGAAAAAAATACTCCAGCTCCTTTTCGAACATAAAACCCTTTCCGCTGCACAGGCCAAAGAGGTACTCATCAATGTAGGCAAATCTCAGTACAACGAGCATGAGATCACCGCTTTTACTACGGTGTTCCTCATGCGAAGCATTACCATCGAAGAGCTAAAAGGCTTTCGAGCAGCACTGCTGGAACTGTGCATCCCAGTAGATTTTGGCGGCCTGCAAACCATCGACATCGTAGGCACAGGTGGCGATGGTCGCAACCCGTTCAATATCTCTACATTAGCTTGTTTCATTGTAGCGGGGACGGGCCATAAAGTAACCAAGCATGGCAACTACGGCGCTACTAGCATCAGCGGTGCCAGCAACGTAATGGAGCAGTTAGGATACCGTTTTAAAAATGAAAACGCTGCCCTGCTGAAAGAACTCACCGAAGCCAATATCTGCTTCCTACATGCACCGTTATTTCATCCGGCTTTAAAGGTAGTAGGACCAATTCGCAAAAACCTGGGCATCCGCACTTTCTTCAATATGCTGGGGCCATTGGTTAATCCGGCAAAGCCAGCTTATCAGTTGATTGGTGTGTACAATGCTGAACTGGCTCGTATTTACAATTACATCCTGCAACAGGAAAAACAGGAATTTACCATCGTCAATAGCCTCGACGGTTACGACGAAATCTCTCTGACTGCTGATATCAAAATCATTACTCGCCAGGGAGAAAAAGTAGCTACGCCGGAAGAGTTGGGCAAGCGTACTGTTGCCCCCCACGACATTAGCGGAGGCAACAGTGTAGAAGAAGCAGCAAAGATTTTTACAAAAATTATAACTGGACAAGGCTCATGGGCACAAAATGCTGTAGTGCTGGCCAATGCAGCTACAGCACTGCATGGCATCAGTCCGCAGTTGTCTTATAATGATGCTTACAATATGGCTGTAGAAAGCTTGGAAAGTGGCAAAGCCTATCAATGCTTGCAAACTTTAATTTCACTTCAGTAGTTGTAAATTTTGAAGTCAAAATTTCTTCGGGATGAGTGCCCCTCTCTTTTGGAGAGGAGTTAGGGATGAGGTCAACATAACAGAGAATACAAGCTAATAGAAAAAATCAACCGGGATCATGAGCCAGATATTAGACACCATCGTAGCCGCAAAAAAGCTGGAAGTGCAAGCCTTGCAGCAGCAATTTACCATTGCCGATTTCGAAAAAACCAGCCATTACCAACATACCTCCACATCGCTCAGCAAGCGATTACAGCAGCCCGGTAGCACAGGTGTCATTGCCGAATTTAAAAGAAAATCACCTTCCAAAGGTTTCTTTACCAGGGCCGATACCGCAGTTGAACCGGTGGCGCAAGCCTACGAACTAAATGGTGCAGCAGGCATCTCCATTCTTACCGACCGGGAGTTTTTCGGCGGCAGCCTCATCGATTTACACTTTGCCCGGCAAACCGTTTCCATTCCATTGCTCCGTAAAGATTTCATCATTGATCCCATACAAATTCACCAGGCCAAGGCCGATGGGGCCGATGTCATTTTGCTCATCGCCGCCATTCTTACCCCACAGCAGGTAAAAACTTTTGCCGCCGAAGCCGCTGCCATTGGGCTGGAAAGCCTGCTCGAAATACACGACGAAACCGAGCTGGCACATGTGTGCAATGAAGTAAGCATGATTGGCGTCAACAACCGCAACCTGCAAACTTTCGAAGTAAGCATCGAAACCTCCCTGCGGCTCATTTCGCAGCTTCCCAAAGAAAAGCCCGCCGTTTCCGAAAGCGGTATTAGCAACGTGCAGAATATTGTAGCTTTACGGCAGGCCGGTTACCGTGGTTTTCTTATTGGCGAACACTTCATGCGGCAGCCCGACCCTACGATTGCATTTGCCCAATTTACCCAGGCGCTGGCAAAATCTTAAACCGGGCACATGAACGAAACTGTACAACCTTCAGCCACTCCACAACCACCCCGTATTAAAGTGTGTGGCCTTACCCAAATGGCGCAGTTACGCAGCCTCGATAAAATGGGAATCACCTTCGGCGGGCTTATTTTTTACCCTAAAAGCCCTCGGTTTGTAATGCGCCACATGAATAGCCGGGATGTACGGGAGTACCGGGGAAAGATCAATAAAGGGGGTGTATTCGTTAATGCTACTTACGACGAAATCATGAACCACGCCGACAACTGGGGCCTGCACATGGTACAACTTCATGGCGATGAAACTCCCAAGTTTTGCGAACGCCTCAGCGACCAACTCGAAGTTATAAAAGCCTTCCGCATAGGCCCCGGCGATCATATCGATTTTAAGATTCGTCACTACGAAGATGCTTGCGATGTGTACCTCTTTGATACCGCCGGCGAAACCTACGGCGGCACCGGCAAAAAGTTCAATTGGGATAGCCTGCACAACACCCATGTCGACAAGCCTTTTATGTTAAGCGGTGGCATAGGCCCCGCCGATGTAGAAATCATCAAACACTTTCAGCAAGGTACCAATGGTAAGCTGCTATTTGGTGTAGATGTAAATAGTAAGTTCGAAACCAGCCCTGGCGTTAAGGATCTGGAACTGGTAAAAAGCTTCAAAGAAAGCCTGAGCCTGTAGTGATTCATTTGGGCGCATCCCTTCGGGTCGGGCTATCTGTTCCAAGTCCTCGGCGGCGTAGCAACAGCGTTTCCTTTCGTATATCACTCATCCGCCGCCTGTGGGCTTTCCACTACTATCCCTTGCGCACCTCTGTGTAGCAGGGTTTTCAATAGCAACTTGCTCCTGTTTGGCCAACCGGTCTGACCTTTGGTGCCGACTAACTTGGTTAAAACTTCCTCGCCACTGCAACCGTGTTTTTAAAACTATTCTTCTGTCCTTTCAGGTTAAAAATTTCGGTGTACACCACATAAATGCCCACCGGTACTTTTTGTAGTTTATCATTCAGCCCATCCCATCGGAAGCTGCCTTCCGCCGCACAAGTTGCATTGTGTTGTAGCAGTTTTACCAGCCTGCCGGCAGCATCATAAATCGTCACGTTCGCCACATAGCCCGCCTCTGGAAATTTAAAATTGATAAAAGCAAAATCATCAAAGCCATCATTATCCGGGCTGAACAATTCTGGCGTTACAGTGACGCTTCCTGCCCCAGCCTGTGGTTTGTGAAATTGACTATTTTGATAAGTAGGCGTGCCATAGCCAACGGTAGTAGCAGCACTGCTCCAGTTGGTGGCATCGTTTGTAAGCTTATTAAAATCTATCCGTTCTAAAGCTATTCCTTTGGGGTTATCAATCAAGGCAAAATGCCATTTTTCGCTGTACACCAGTTCATCCAGCTTTTTACCGGTAGCATCTAGTAGCACTACATCACCGGCATCATTTGGAAATGATGGCATCGAAGAAATTTCCACAAAAGCTGCTGGATTTTTAGCCACATACTGCCGCTGCACAATCGTCGCATTTTCCGTAGCTACAATGTATTCCCCCGGAAACAACAAATAATTATCTGCTGTCAAATTTTTCAACGTTCCTAAAGTACCAGTGCTGCTACGATTGGTGAGCAGCACATTTTTCAGGTTGATAATTTTAGTACTTCGATTATAGAACTACACATAATCAACCCCACCAGCATTCGGATTAAAAAGGATTTCATTGATGATAATATCCATTGTATCTGGCACAGCAGCTAAACCCACTTTTGCTGTATTGCTATTGCCGATGGCGTTACCGGAGCAATCAGTAATAGCAGTGGCCGTAATGGTGTACACTTTCCCTGCTTGTAAAGCTGTATTTACCCGCAATGTTACCTGATTATATAGCGGTGCTACTGCAACTGCTGATGTAGGAGTTCCAATGCCATCGCTTATGCTGTAGTTAACAGCAGTAGCAGCTTTCAGGCTATCGAGTGGTTCATCGAACAGCAGCGCACACGTGAAAGCATCTGGCGCAAAAGCCCGTAACAATTTTGGTGCAGTAGCATCTGTATTGGTTGCATTTACCGAATTGCGTCGGCCCGGCGTACCGCCTTTTGCATCTACCGAAGCTTTCCAGTTGGCGGCTCCACTACACGGGTTTTTCGGGTCGATCATTTCTAGTGTCCAGCCGCCATCGGCTTTAACATCATTGCCATACCAGCTTACATTGTATTCCACCGCATGTATAGTGCGGCCATTGGGTGCCCGCAGGTACAGCAGCTTGCCGCCATTATCCAGTGATGGAAAGGACGTAACAGAAATGGTATTTCCAAATGCGGCTAAGGCTGCCACCGCCGATGCGGTACAAACCGCTACACAACTATCTGGCTGCAACACGAAGCTTGGCATAGCGCCACTGAGTCCGGCAGCATCACCAATACGCCAGCCGGTTAAATTAATAGCAGTTGTAGTAATATTTCGTAGCTCTATCCATTCGCTGTTGGGCAGGCCCACTTGCGGCGTAGGGTCGGCCATTATTTCATGGATAACAACATCGTAGCGGTTCTGGGCTTTAGCAAAAACGGATAGCAAGGCAAAGCAAAACAGCAAACAGGTGTGGCTGGATTTCATAGCAGTATTTACGGCAACAATGTAGTAGAAAAGTTTATATCTGTAAAAACGTTTCGTAGCATGCCGCAACCTGGCAAAAATTTAATTGGTTTTTACTTGTATAGCGAAGGCACATTTTATCACACTACTACCGGTAAAGTAAAAAGTAAATCGCTCTGCATATAACATTTGGATTCATCCATGCTTTCTATAGTTTTGATACTACCTAAACGTTTTGAAATATGAGCAAGCTGCTTTTTTCTGTGCTGTCTACTTTGTTGTTGCATACAGGGTTTGCACAAATGGCCAACAGGGCCAAGCTAGATAGCTTTTTTGAGGCCTTACAAAAGAACAATAAGTGGATGGGCAGCGTAGCTGTAGCGAAAGGTGGACAGGTTGTTTACTCAAAATCCATTGGGTATAAAGACGTAGAAACGAAAGCAGTTGCGGATGAAAACACGAAATACCGGGTCGGCTCTATCTCTAAAACATTTACAACAGTGCTGGTTTTTAAAGCCATTGAAAGTGGTAAGCTAGCGCTGACACAAACACTGAATAAATACTACCCCACTATTACCAATGCTGGTAAAATTACCATTAGCCAAATGCTGAGCCACCACAGCGGCATCCACAATTTTACCGATGATTCTACTTATCTTACTTACTATACCAGGCCGCAAACAGAAAAAGAATTAGTAGCTTTTATTCAAAAAGGTGGCAGCGACTTTGAGCCCGGTAGCAAAGCTGCTTACAGCAATTCAAACTTTGTGCTGCTGGCTTATATCCTGCAAAGCATTTACAAGAAACCATATGCTCAATTGCTAAGTGAGCAGATAACCAAACCGCTGGGCCTACAAAACACTTTTTTCGGTGGAAATATCAACGAAAAGAATAATGAAAGCTACTCGTATCAGTTGGATAGCAGCAAATGGGTAAAGGAAGTTGAAACCGACATGACGGTACCGATGGGTGCTGGGGCCGTCGTTTCCACACCTACTGATCTTACCAAGTTTGCAACTGCTCTTTTTACGGGTAAACTAATTTCAGCAAAGAGCCTGGAGCAAATGAAAACCATTAAAGACGGGTATGGTATGGGCTTGTTTCAGGTGCCGTTTAATGAAAAAGTTGGCTATGGGCACACGGGTGGCATTGATGGTTTCGGTTCCGTTTTTTATGATTTCACGGCTGATAGTGTTATTTGTGCAATCACCTCTAATGGAAATGATTTTAATAACAACGACATTGTAATAGCGTTGCTTAGCTGGGCTTATGGCAAACCGATTACCATCCCCGTTTTTAGCTCGTATGCTGTAG
Organism: uncultured Chitinophagaceae bacterium; assembly: GCA_964242675.1. Classification (GTDB taxonomy): domain Bacteria; phylum Bacteroidota; class Bacteroidia; order Chitinophagales; family Chitinophagaceae; genus JAZKFT01. Next base: position 2,597 of record CAXTDG010000050.1, on the reverse strand, counting down.
CCGCAGCCGATTTAGATCAATACTTAGGTGTGTATTCCAACAAAACTTTTCCTTTAAAAATAACTGTCACCAAAGAGGGGAATAAACTCATTACACAAGCAACCGGGCAATCGGCTTTTGAAGTGGTGCCTACCGCAAAAGATGTATTCGAGTTTTCCAGAGCTGGAATTGTATTAACATTCAAGCCTGCGGAAAAAGAAATGGTACTAAAGCAAGGTGGCAGAACAACTGTATTTACGAAGGAATAAGGTTGTGTTTTACTCTTTTTATGACACAATAGAATAAGTAATATTCCTGCTATCCTTTCTTCTAAATTAGACTGCTACTTACCTGAACTTGTACCTTCTTATGAGCGGGTTGTACACACATGCCCAACGGATTCACTTACTTTTACGGCCATCTAAAAAGTTACTATGTCGTTATATGCACAGCGGGGCGTTTCAGCGCAAAAGGAAGAAGTACATGCAGCCGTGCAGCAGTTAGACCAGGGCCTATATCCCAAAGCGTTTTGTAAAATATACGCCGACTACCTGGGCGGCCAGGCCGATTGGGTAAACGTAATGCATGCCGATGGCGCTGGTACTAAAAGCATCTTAGCTTACCTGTACTGGAAAGAAACCGGCGACACCAGCGTATGGCGGGGCATAGCGCAAGATGCCATTGTAATGAACCTCGACGACCTGCTTTGTGTAGGCATCTACGACAATATTATTTTTAATAGCACCATTGATCGCAACAAAAGCCGCATACCCGGTGAAGTGTTGCAGGAAATCATCAGTGGCACCCAGCAGGTGTTTGATATGCTGAAAAGCTTTGGTGTAAACATCCACTACCTCGGTGGTGAAACGGCTGATGTAGGCGATGTAGTACGTACCGTAGCCGTAAATGGAACCATGAGCGTTCGCTGGCCCAAAGACAAATTAATTACCAACGAAAAAATAGCACCCGGCGATGTAATTGTGGGCCTGTGCAGCAGTGGTCAGGCCGCATACGAAAGCAGCTACAACAGCGGCCTGGGTAGCAACGGCCTTACCAGTGCCCGGCACGATGTGCTGGATAAATACTACGCCTGGGATTTTCCAGAAAGCTTTGAACCTTCCTTAAAAGACGAAGTGGTATACATTGGCAAGCATCGCATGACTGATATTGTAATTGACGAAACGCATTCCATTGGCCAACTACTGCTCAGCCCAACCCGCACCTTTGCACCAGTGCTGAAACCTTTGCTGGAGCAGTATTTCGACAAAATTCATGGCCTTATCCATTGCAGCGGCGGTGGGCAAACCAAGTGCTTGAAATACGTGCCTGAAAACGTAAAAATCATCAAGGACAACCTGTTTACACCACCCTATATTTTTGAACTCATTCAGGAAAGTAGTGGCGCCGATCTTCGGGAAATGTACCAGGTGTTCAACATGGGCTGCCGCATGGAAATTTATTGTAAAGAAGAAGACGCTCAAATCATGATAGATGCGGCCAAAGCGCTGGATGTAGATGCCCAAATCATCGGCCGGGTTGAAGCGGCCGCCAAGCAATTGCTGGAAATAAAAGTAGGCGATGAGGTAATTATGTTTGGAGAATAGGCTGCATTTCACCCCCCAAAAGTTTATGCTGAAAGCATCTGACCCAAACCTGCTAAACGCTCCGTTTCGTGTCTCACGGAACGGAGCGTACCCAAACCATGCTTCATGGTTTTCTCATCACGGGTAGCATTCCTTTTACCATTTTCTTTTTGAGCCAGGCAATTGAATACGCATTGAACTCATGCGGCGATAGCACCGTTCAACAATTATCTATCTGTTGGGCTTTTACTGAAGCGAAGAATAAAGCGATGTCTTTCTTTATAATACAAGTTCAAAATATTACGGTTTTCAAGTCTCCCCCGTTGGGGGAGATTTAGAGGGGGCTTGCCCACTTCAATTTTATCTTTTCCCTTTACCGCATAATCCACCAGATTTGCAGCCCTCAACAAAAAGACTATGGCACATTTTGAAGTGATAGGTGGAAAAAAACTCAGCGGAACCATCACCCCCCAGGGCGCAAAAAACGAAGCCCTGCAAGTATTAAGCGCCGTACTCCTCACTACCGAAGAAGTAACTATCCACAATGTGCCAGACATTCTGGACGTGAATTTACAAATAGAACTATTGCAGGAAATGGGTGTAACCGTTCAAAAGCTGCAAACTGGTTCCTTTTCCTTCAAAGCGGATGCGGTTGATTTTGACTACCTCGGCAGCCCGGCTTTTTTAGCCAAAAGTGGTAAGCTGAGGGGCTCTGTTATGACGGCGGGTGCTCTGCTGGGCCGCTACAAAAAAGCATATATGCCCAAACCAGGTGGCGATAAAATTGGCCGCCGCCGACTAGATACGCATGTCATTGGTTTCGAAAAATTAGGCGCCACCTTTCAATACAAACCAGAAGAAGGTTTTTTTCATCTGGATGGTAGTGGCATGAAAGGCGGCTACCTGTTATTGGACGAACCCAGCGTAACCGGTACCGCCAATATTGTAATGGCGGCTGTGCTTACCCCCGGAATTACTACCATTTACAATGCCGCCTGCGAGCCATACGTACAGCAGCTTTGCAAAATGCTCAAC
>CAXTDG010000049.1:0-13836 GCA_964242675.1 uncultured Chitinophagaceae bacterium | reverse complement strand
AGGCTGTCCATTGTGCCGGGCCAGTTCCCTACCAAGAATATTGGTCAACTCATTTACATCGTTCATTTTAAAAATTTCACCAAACCCGTTTACGGCTTCCATAAGGCCCGCTGCGTTAGAGGCTACTATTTTGCAACCACAAGCCATACCTTCCAGTACCACCATTCCAAAGCCTTCACTGCTGGCACTAGGCACCACCATTATTTTATGGCGATTGAGCATTTTAGCTAACTCTACTCCCCTAGTGGTACCCCAAAATTTTACGTTGTTTTTTATATTTAGTTCCTGCACCAAATGCTTTAGTTTGGGTTTTTCAGGACCATCCCCAATAATGTTTAAGCTGTAAGGCTGTTTTAGTTTGCTAACAGCTTTTATTAGTACATCGCACCCTTTTTGAGATACCAGGCGGCCTAAAAAAACGATGTCACAGGTGCGGGATTCTTCAGGATACAGCCTGAAAACCGAATCGTCGTAAGCGTTGTAAATAACTGTGGAATCGGTATTAATATAGCCGGCCACACTGGAACTAACGGATATATTGCCAGAAGCAAACTTGATAAGGAAACGTTTCAGCCTTGTTTTAAGGCTTACTTTATTTTCAAGATAAAAATCGTTGTGAGAGACAATCCATTTTTTTCTTTGAAGTAGTATTGGATTAAATAGTAATAGCCATACCCCTTTCAGGGAAATGTTGGGCATATAGTAGGCATTACACCAAAAAAATAGCTTTACCTTTTTCAGCAAGCCTGGAGAATCATAAATTTCAAGATCGCTGATCGGAAGATGTTGTTTTTGATCGGTAATAACTTTTACTGTATGTCCATTTTTGATAAATTCTTTTAATAGTATAAGCGTCTGATTTTCCAGCCCGCCAATAGCAGGGTGAAACACAGTGCTAAATACTAGTATGTTCATCTGTCCGATATTTAATACTTGAATGGGAGAGCAGGTAGTTAAGTGGGTGAGCAGTTACATTTTACTACTACTGAAAAGTATAGGACTGTTTATATCATTACAGTCAACAAATGAACAATTGCAGCAGCAGTGTATGAGAAACAACTTTTTGGTGCCGGAAAGTTAGTTCATCACGCTAAACGAATCCAAATTACAGTTTAAATCCTTTCTGTCAAGCATTCATTAACCATTTAGCAAGGTTGGATAGCCAATTTTAATGCCCTTCTAATAAAGTGGATTATATAATGAGAAATTAAGCCTTCTCCGTCATCATACGCCATACTTCAGCCAGCATTTGCTTTTGCTGCAGCAGGTGGCCGTTCTGGGCTTCTACGTTTATATAAGGGATATGTTGCTGACCACAAAAAACGGATAATGACCCATCATCCGTTACGTCCTCATTATTTTGAAGTACCACATTGTAACCCTTGTTTTTCAGATAGCGGAAATACTTTTCTTCTGTGGTTAAAATAAAGTCGTCAGCATCTTGCCTTGGGTTAATGTAAACGGCTTTGGCATCTTTATAATAAGACCCTTTGGCCTGGTAGCTTTTTATGGTCAGGCCCCCGCCATCAGCATTATTATGCACCGCTACAATACATTTTTTATTTAAAATATACTGCTGCAAAAAAGTGTCCGCAACATTTTGTACCAACATCATGGCAGTATCTGTTGCACCGTGGCCAAGCGTAGCCCGGATACCTTCAGGAGAATAAATTCGATTAGGATCGAACCGGAAATTACCGGAACCAACCGAAAAATCAACAAACCGCTGCTGCTGGCAACACCAGGTTGCTATGCAACCCTGCCGTACGGAATCCAGCAACCATCTAACGGCTTGCAAAGCAGTGGCTTCATTTTGGTGTACATGCACAAATGAAATTGCCTGCGTAGTATCGCCGTAGCACTGCCTTTGAAAAAATAACTGTGTATTGCCACAATCAACTTTTACCGTATCAAATAAAGGTTGTGCCCGGCAAATGTATGACAGGCGAAGCAGGAAAATAACAACGGTCAATTTCAAAGACATACAGTATCGCACTCCTTACTCTACATTATTACCAGTAAATACACCGCTGAATCCTAAGCGAATGGCCCATTGCGGTCTATCCCACTGCTTGGTAGAGCCTACAATTACATCGGCTCTGATAATTTTGAAAATATTTTCTATTCCTAAGAAACCTTCATAGTAGTTGTAGCCATTCTTTACAAAAAAGGTATTGGCACCGGCTACCAGTCCTACATTCAGTTTTTGTACAAACGGAATTTTGTTTAACAACGCTCCATTAAAATGATGCTCCACGTTGGCAGAAGTAAAGAGTGAAGATGCATTGCTATTTTGGTAGTATTCAGCCATCTGGAAAGTCTCTAGGTAGGGGCCGGCCAACACAGAGCGGTTGCCAAGAAAATGATGATAGTCGGGCAGATATACCTTGCGGTTGTTGAGAAAACCTGCCAGCGTAAAGCGGTAATGGAAGCTACCCGCCAGCTTTAGGTTCACCTCATCTGTCATGGTAAACCGCCATTTGTCAAAGTCTACATCGCTGCCGGCCATTTTCCATCCATGGGTATAGTACAGGTAAAAAATGGGCCACTTGCTACCTACAGAAAACAGCCGGTTGGGGTATTGAATATATTTCTGACCAGGCTGCCAACGCAGATTGATATTGGTAAGTATAGCTTTATGATTGGGGAAGCGTCCCGCCGGTTGTTCTTCCGGATAATTACTGGTAAAGCGTCTGTCTTTTACATCCCGCCACTTGTATAGGGTTGAATTCTCTGGCAGGGTTCTTTTTTCGGCACTAAAGCTAAGGGTGCCCCGCAAGCCATCTGCCAGTTGCTTAGTGGCAGTAATAGCTGCAAAGGTTTTTTCGTACAGTTTCAAAAAGTTTTGCTCAAAAAGCAATGAACCAACTGTATTAGGGAAGACGGTGATAGGGTTGGAAGGATTTAATTGAAACATGCTGCGACCACCATTGACGCTGAGTGTAAACCGCTTGTAATAGCTTTTGCCAAACGTTCTGGAAACGTAAAGCGATGCCTGCGGCCGTTTGTTGGCAAAGCCATATCGTAGGGTAGGAATAATGGTAAGAGCACCCGTATCAGAATAGTGATGAATACGAGGTGTGATATTTACTACCAGCCCTTCAACCGTGTTGTAGCTAATTGCTTCAATCAGAGGGTCGAGATTGTAAGTCATTTTTTTGGAGCGGCGAATGATAGAAGTGCCGGTAAAAACAAGGCCGATTGGGGAAATATGGTTGCGCCGCCGGTCCAGCGAATCAATGTATTTCGGATCCTGATACACCTTTTCAAGTGAATCCTTTTTTACGTAATCAAAATGTTCTTCATCAGTAAGCGGCACCGGCCGTAGCGTATCCCAATACTCCGAGGTACGAGTAGTGGCCGAAGTGTCAGCGGTACGAATGATTTTGCCAAAGAACTTTTTAGGAAACGTAGGGTCAAGATTGTAATCAGAGTAAACGGCTGTAAAAGCTGCATTGGCCTTAATGCCTAACACTCCAAACGTAGCAAAAATGCTGGTGAGCTGCGGCATCCAATATTGGTTCACCGGGAAAAGCTGCTGCTGTATTTTGATGCTGTCAACCAGTTCAATTCCAGCAGTTTTGGTAAGTGCAAGGTCGAGGCTATGAATACGCCAGGTGCCTTCGATAATGTTGATATAACCGGTGAAGCATGGCTCATACTGCCGCTTCGGCATCAGCCGGATTTTGTTAATCTCCAGCCCATTCTGGTAAAAGGTGCCTTCATAATGGTACACATAGTAATTAAGGGCGTTAGCCGCTATAGGCGAAATATATCCCCGGCTGCTGAGGCCAGATATGGTGATGTTGTTTTCGTAAGCATTGAACTCAATGGTATTGGGGCTATTAAAACCAAAGCCTGAACTGCGGCCACTTACTTTGGCCGATACAATATCTTCCCGGTAATCGTTAGGCAGGCGTCGGGAATATTTAGTTACCGATTCTGCCAGGTAAACAATGCCTTTACCAGAGGAATCAATAATATTATTATCTGGCTTGAACTCTACGCCAAAAATGCTTTTGGGCAGCGCTACCGTACGGATGATGCCTTTCATATACACATCTACCTGCCATTGCTTTATTTCATTCAAGTGGTCGGGCCGGGTTTTAATGGCTTGCCGGATGATGGCATAAGCCGGATCTTCGGAACCTGCCCGAACGACTACATCCTTCATTTGGGTACGAATGAGTGCCAGCTTAAAAGCAACATCTACCGTACCGTTGCTGATTACCACCTCTTTTTCCTGGCTTTCATAACCCACATGGGTACATACAATGGTATAAGTTCCTGGTTCTAGCTCCAGTTCAAAGCGGCCGTCGGCATTGGCAGTGGTGCCCTTGGTACTTCCTTTTATGTACACGCTGGAATAAGGCAGTGCTTCAGCATAAGGATCGGACACAGTACCGGTAAGCACAGCAGCAGATGAGACAAAAAAGGAAACAGATAAAAGCAGCAGAAAAGCAAGGCGACGGCAGGAATTCATGACCGGAAGGTAATTGGGTTGTTTTGGTTAAAAAGCTGCTGCCGCAAATAACCGGCCGATAATGCGGCAAAGCCAGCTACCAGAGCTCCCAATAGAGCCGTTACAAAAATGAGCAGGGTAACATTTCCCTGCATTGGAAGTACCGAAGCTATTTTGGTAGCTAATATTCCTGCATTGCGTTGGTTGAGGAAAATGCTATAGCCACCCCATAATAGCAGCAAAGCCAGGAAGCCTGCCAAAAAAGAAAAGCCCGGCCGTAGCGGAATGCAGAGTGCTACTACAAAAGCAGCAATGGCAATGCTCCACCAATCAAGATATAAGCCTAGTGCAAAGGCAAACAAAGCAGTAAGGAAAAGGCTGACCAGGAATTTCATTTTTAATTGATAATGGATAATTGAAAATGGGCAATTAGGTTGAATTGTGATTTGCGTATTTTTATATGGGCAGCAAAAAGGGTGAAGATGTAACAAATGAACTGATTGACCTTGCTAGATAATTGTCAATTATCCATTATCAATTACTAAAGCTCATCTTCCATTTCACCCGTGGGCTAGCTACTTCAGCATCAGTCATTACCCACAGCGGATAATACTTGCCCGCCGCCCAAGTGCTGATGAAATTGTTGTAAAACGGACTACCAGGGTTGCCGTTTTGCCCACCGGGGTACACACCGTAGGCTTCCGTTTTATCCGTCAGGTGTACAACCATTCGCCAGCTTGGGCCGTGGCTGCCGTGGGTGGCATTAATAACGTTGCTGCCACCGCCTACATTCAGATCCAGTTGGCTGAAGGGGGCTATCCGCAGCAAATGGTTTACCTGCCCGTCATTTATTTTACCCCAGGTAATATTGCCCGTATTCTTTTGGTAAATAGAATCCAGCTGATTGGCTGTTTGAGTAAAAGCGGCCTGTACAATATCGTTGATGGTTTCTCTTTGTACGGTTCGTACGTCATCTACAAACAGAAAAGCAGAGTCTCTTAGCAAGGCCTCAATAAGGTCGGCCTGGGAGGGCGTAGCAACTCTTAGCGATCCGGCTGCGGCCAGTTCATCGTTCCAAACGGCTTTGTTCAGGTTGTTCATCAGTAGTACAAAAACTGCTGGCGCAATAGAAGAAGCTTCATTGTGGTAATTCCAGGTCCGCAATGCATCAGCGTATTTCTTGCCGGTATCATTCAACAGGCTATCGTACAAATGCTTTTTCAAAAAAGGAACAGCAGTGCCTGCCAGTGCGTTGTAATCGTCAGTTTGCATTTGCTTCATTCGTTGTGGTGTAATGCCAGTCATGCCTCGTAGCATTTTACTAATGGTTATGCCCCGATACAAATCGAAACCACCTGCCAGGTAATACGGGTAAGTCGTATCAACCGGTAACTGGTTGGCGCTGCTCACAAAGCCTCGAACCGGGTTTTGCTCATGCGGATTTTCTGCCTGCGGAATAATGCCCTGCCACATGTAGCTGCTATCGTAACCAGGCATTACAAAATCGCCCTGTCGCCGCCACCGGGCCGGGAAAGCACCCTGGTTCCACATAGCAATGTCGCCGTTCTTAGCAGCAAACACAAAGTTCTGCCCTGGGCACTCAAAAGTTTTGATAGCGTCCAGGTAATCATTATAGTTTTTGGCTCGTACCAGCTTTACAAAAGTCCACCCTTCGTTGCTGGGGTCATGGGCTTTCCAGCGGGCAGCGTAGGCTTTGCCATTGTTACTTAGGTTTCCATAACGGTGGTCGTACATCACCGGGCCTATCACCGTCATCGCTATGGAATCAATCATATCTGGCTCACCCGAAATTTTTATGGTATCCACCCGCCAGTCGGTTTTCATCCACTGGCCATTAAACAGGTATTCAGTTTGATTTCTGTCTCTAAAAGTGATTTCGTAGTAGTCCAGCACATCCCGCATGGCATTGGTTTCACTCCAGGCAATGCTATCGTTGAACCCAATAGCTATGGCGGCAGCTCCCGGAAACGAAGCGCCATAGGCATTCCATTGTGGCGTGTGCAATTGCATTTCGAACCAAAGCGATGGTAGATTGAGGCCCAGGTGCGGATCGCCACAAAGTATGGGGCGGCCACTGGCCGTTTTGCTACCTGCTACTGCCCAGTTATTGCTGCCATTAGCCGGGTTGGGCTTATCTCGTGGTAGTATAGAGTCTTGCTTGTAAGTAAAATAAAGCGAATCAGCGCTTTCGGGTATGTGTAAAGCAATAGCAGGTTTTGCAAATGGCGTATCCCGGGGAATGATCGGAATCAGTGAATCATTTCCGTAAGGATAAGCCTGCTCAAACTGCTTTTTGGTAAATGAGCCTAAAATATTGTTGTGCTCAAAATCATCTTCGTACCCCGCCAGGTCGTAGCTCATGTATTTTAAAAACAAGGCAGTTTTTAAATTGCTCCAGGGTTCCGGGGCATAGTTCAGTAGTTTGTATTCCACCGGGTAATCCTGTGGCCTTAGCCCGTCGATATAAAAATTGACCCCACTAGTATAAGCATCCATCACTGCTTTCGTATCAGGATTAGCTTCCATTGCCTTCACCGAATTTTCTGCGGCCCAACCCATTCCCAGTCGGCGAAACTGCCGGTCCCGCTGCTCTACAATATCGTAATCACCTTTTTTGTGGCCTACCAGTTCGGCCAGCCGTCCGGCTGCTGCATACGTTTGAAATTCCATTTGCCACAGGCGAAATTTTGCATGTAGGTATCCTTGTACAAAATATACATCGTGTTCGTTTTGGGCAAACACATGCGGCACCAACCGGTCATCCAGGTACACATTTACTTTGTCTTCTAACAGCGGCGTTTTTAAGTTGATGGAATAACCGGCACTTGTATCCTCCGCATTTTGCCAGAAACCTGTTTGTGGGCTTAAAAAACTACCCAGCCGGGGCGTACGATTACCACCAATAGTCCAGCGATGGTTCAGCATAAATATCAGCCCAATAGTAATGGCAATAGATATTAGAAACTTCAACAGCCGCATAGGTGTATTTGTAAAAGGTGAATGTAGCAGAAATTGATTGTATTGTATAGGGCCATTGGGTAAGTAATCCAATTTCGAATAAGCAACCGACAATGGATAAATTCGACTCAGACAGTTAAAATAAAGTCTACAACCTGATTGAAAAGAGTAGAATGGCTATGCCACCTGCTGGCCACATTGCTTATAAGAATTGCATTAAAAGTTGCTGTTTTTGGCAAAAAATGCTATTACAAGAAAAGCTCATCACCCTTAATTCAGGTGGATGTCCATATCTTGTGGCTGTTTATATACAAATCCCCTTTTATGAAGGCCTTACCATTACTTACCGACCCCGTTTATGTAGCACCTGCTACGTACAACCGCTACGAAACGTTCTGGTTGAAGTATATCAATGATAAACGGGACATTAAGTTTATTCACCTGCTTACCCATATTCACCTCGCTGTTATTCCGCTGGCCATCTTGTTGTTTACCCCGCTATTGCAAGGCGTTTGGTGGTGGCTGGTAATGATTGGGTATTTCTACCTGTCGCAGATAAGAATGCGGGGGCCTTTTGGGTTGATGCTGCATAATATTACCCACCGCCGGTTGTTCAAAAAGTCGCAGGTCAACTGGTTGAATAATTACGTTACCTGGTTGGTTTGCCCCCTGTTTGGCCATACACCGGAAAGTTATTTTGCTCACCACGTAGGTATGCACCACGTAGAAAATAATTCGCTGGAAGATGGGAGCAGTACCATGCCTTATCAGCGGGATTCGGTTACTGATTTTCTGAAGTACTATGGCAAGTTTATAACCATGGGTGCGGTAGATACTTTCATCTATCTGTTTACCCGCAAAAAACGCAAATACTACGTGCCATTTGGTACCGGTGAAATTACCTTTTACCTTTTCTGTATAGCAATGTGTTTTGTAAGCCTGAAGGCTACGCTTTGGGTGTACATTATTCCGTTCGTTTTCTCTCGCCTCATTATGATGCTGGGCAACTGGACGCAACATGCTTTCGTTGATCCGCAGGAGCCGGACAATGCTTATAAAAGCACCTTCAACTGCATCAATACCAAGTACAACCACAAGTGCTGGAACGACGGCTACCACCTGATGCATCACCTGAAGCCCGGTGCCCACTATACCGAAATGCCCCGGATGTTTATGAAGGAAACAGATAAAATAGCAGAGCAAAAGTCCTTTGTGTTTGCCGATATACATTACCTGCACCTGTTTTTTTATCTAATGACCCGCCGCTACGATAAAATGGCTGATAACCTGGTGAATGTGAACGGGGCTTTTTCCTCAAGAGAAGAGGCAATATCCTTACTGCGAAATAGAACGCAGAAGCTGGTGTAGACCCAAATAACCTTTTTTAAAGAGCCGCTTGTGAAAGCGGCTTTTTATTTGCCCGTTCTTTGTTGCAAAATCATTCGCCTTGCTGCAATCCTACGAAGAGACTTTAGATTATTTATACGAGCAATTACCGATGTTCAGCCGCATAGGTGCGGCTGCGTATAAGGCCGATTTAGGAAATACCATTGCGCTGTGTGCTGCTTTCGGCAATCCTGAAAAAAAGTTCAAAAGCATTCATATAGCCGGTACCAATGGCAAGGGCAGCACCAGTCACATGCTGGCCGCTATCTTTCAGCAGGCTGGGTATAAAACCGGGCTGTACACATCGCCGCACCTGAAAGATTTTCGGGAACGCATTCAGGTGTCGGGAGAAAAAACAGGCGAAGAAATATCGCCGCTGCAAATGATTTCGAAAGATTTTGTGGTGGAATTTACAGCAGAAGCTGAGCCTTTTATTGAAGCACTACAGCCCAGTTTTTTTGAACTGACGGTAGTAATGGCCTTCGAATATTTTGCCCGGCAAAAAGTGGAGATTGCCATTATTGAAACCGGACTGGGTGGACGCTTAGATAGTACCAATGTTATTTTGCCTGAGTTAAGTATCATTACTAATATTAGCCTCGATCATACGAATTTGCTAGGCTCAACAGTTGAACTGATTGCTAGTGAAAAGGCAGGCATTATTAAACGAAATGTGCCGGTGGTAATAGGGCAACGAACATTGGAAACAGAAACAGTATTTCAGCAAAAAGCAGATGCTGAAAAAGTAGTACTGGCCTGGGCGGAGGAAAGGATTCTTTTAAAAAATTATACCACAGCTTCGGACCAATTAATAACTGAATGGCGAAGGTTGGGCAATGCAGAGTCGTTTTCTATTGCCACCGATTTACCTGGCTTATATCAGTTGAAAAATATGGCTACAGTGCTTGCCGCCATTGACATACTAAATGAAAAAGGCTGGCAGCTTTCGGACGAAATAGTGGCTACCGCTTTACCACAAGTAAAGACTTTAACAGGCCTGCATGGCCGCTGGGAAAAAATTAAAGATAACCCTAGAGTGATTTTAGATGTAGGCCACAATGAGGATGGGGTAAAACAGATTACTGAGCAGCTATCTACAGAAAATGGTAGCGTACACATTGTACTGGGAATGGTAAAGGATAAAGCCATTGAGGATGTGCTGAAACTGTTCCCTGCTAATTATCATTATTATTTTACACAGGCCCATTTACCACGGGCTTTACCCGCAGCCGAATTACAAATGAAAGCGGCAGCAGCAGGGCTTTCTGGCAGTGTGTATGAGGATGTGAATACTGCCTTACAAGCTGCTCTGCAAGCCGCTGCGCCAACTGATATTATTGTTGTTTGTGGCAGCGTATTTTTAGTGGGTGAAGTGGATAGAGAGAAACTGGCTGCTATAGGATGAGGCTGTTGTTTAAGTAATCAAATCTGATAAAAAAAATCTACCAACTTTAGGAACAAATGGAAACTCCCGACTTACCTAAGCAAACCATAAACAACAAGCAGATACGCAACCGTACGCTGTTTGCTTTTGCCATATTTATTGCAGGTATTTTTGCTGCTTACTATAGCTGGCAATGGCTGCACCAACAGCCGAAAGTTGCGGGCACTTACAAACCGCTTCGCCGCACTTTGGAGACCAACGAAAGCATTTTTAAGCCATTGGTAAAGCAGGGCAACCTGGTAAAAACCTACCCTGTTTCGGCAGCGGATAAAAAAGTGCGATTCAATGGATCGGATGGCTTGAAAACGCCGCTGGATAGCAACTGGCGGCTAGTGGTGGTAAAAGCCCCCGGCGATACCCTTCGTCTTACGCTTAACCAAATTCGTATTTTGCCTAAAACGGAAATTGTATTCGACTTTAAGTGCATTGAAGGCTGGAGCCAGAAAACGCATTGGGGCGGCGTACCACTGAAGGATTTTATGGATCACTACGGCCTTACCGGCCAGGAGAAAATGGCTTACATCGGTATGAATACGCCGGACAAAAAATACTATGTAGGTATTGATATGCCCAGTGCCCTGCACCCACAAACCTTGCTAGCCTATGAGGTAAATGACGGGCTGCTTCCCATAAAAGATGGCTACCCATTACGACTCATCATCCCGGTAAAATATGGCATTAAGCACATCAAACGAATTGGTACCATGTGGTTTAGCAACCAACCACCACCTGATTTCTGGGCGGAGAGGGGGTATGATTATTTTGCGGGGTTGTAGTTGGCTGTAAACATGATGCCCATAATAGGCAATGTCATTATGTTAAGGATAGTAATTAATTGCCACGCCTTTTAAGGCGTGGACGAGATAGGAAAATTATATTGGATTGAGCCCAATTACATAACAGCCATTCAGCTAAAGCCAATACATCAGTGCCATTTTTATCCACGCCTTAAAAGGCGTGGCAATTGAAAAGCAAGTTAGATGAAGAGTGTTCTTGTTCCGATTTTTGTCCTTATGAAACGGAATAGTAGGGTCGTCGCAACTTCGAACACAATCCTGCAACATGCCGTAAAGCCGGTTCGTGGGGACACAAACCGGGGTGGGAAACAGAGTATGGTCACCCCACAAAAGCATAAATCTTTCCCTTAGTTCTGTCAAAATGACCCCGAAATCATCTTCTGTAGGCCTTTTTTTATCTACTATGGCAGAGAAATGAGCTACTGCCTACCTGTTTTCATTTACTGTAGCCCTTTTTTCATCAACTGATTGCCTTTTACCAGCAACTGCCGCTCTGCCACCATCAACTGTGTTTCCATTACGAACTACTGTCTGCCAGCAATCAGCTACTTGGCGGCTTTCAATACAAACTTCAGGTCATTTACCATATCGCCTTCCAGGTTTTTGGTGATGGTAAAGGGCAAAGTCTCAGATGCCGTCATTCCTAATTTGGCTAACTGAGCCACATCGGCACCGGCGGTGTAGCGTCCTGGGGCCAGGCCTATATAATTAAAATAGCCATCTGGTTCCGTAAGGGTATGGGCTACAACAGTTCCCTGCTCATTGTAAAAATTTACAATAATGCGTCCCAGCCCATTGGTGCCTTTTTCTGTTTGTAATTGTACCGTTCCGGAAACCTCACCTACAACTGATACGGGTATTTCCACCAGCCTGAAGCTATTGGCCGTTGCCGTTACGCTAATGGTGGCATTTCGTATTTGCCAGGCCACATTGTCGAAGCTGCTTTTATCCAGTTCAATGTAGTAGTTGGCATAAGCTTCCAGGCCGGTTATTCGTATAGTAGTATCGGCAGTATTATACTCGGTGTGGCCGCCGCTGGTATGCAGTTTCAGTCCATACGCTTTTGGCTCGTTCGCATCTTTATGGCCATTGCAGTTCAGGTCTAGGAACGGCAGGATGATAAAGCCACCCCGCCCCAATGCCGGCTGATTGCTCCAACTGGTGTAGTTCGTTTTACTATCGTACAGCAGGCTACCCCGTGCCGCCTGGGTAGAAGATACCGTATGCTTGTACTTGGTAACGGCAGAAGATACCTGGGTAAAAGAAAAATTATACCGGAAGCCCAGTGTAATGCCGGTAGAATAATTATCAACCAACGTATGGATGAATGATTTCTGGAAAGCCAGGTTAAGAAAGCCCCGGTTAAATAGGTTTTTCTCTACTTCCAGTTTTAGCATACTCAGTTCTTTTTGCCGGTATTCGTACTGTACCTGCGGCGTAAAACGAATACCTCCCTTGGGCGTACGAAAGTTAAGTGCCACATTGGTATACACCAAAGGATTGCCGGGGTTGCTGATAATGGCATACGTAGTAAGGTTGGAACTTACGCCTGCCACAATTGATGAAAACAGAAACTCAGCAGAAGTGTACTTGCTCATGGCTGCTGTCAAACCTTTGTTATAGGCCAGCGTAAACTGATTGAGCGATAGTTTGGTATAGGCACTGAATTTTTTACCTTTTATAGGCATAGAAGCTACCAGTTTTTTCTCTTCCAGAAAGTTAGTCAAAATAGCGGTCTGGTTCCTGTCGTAGCGGGTGTAGCCTAGTTCCACCTGCAATTCTGAAGGTAGCCGGTAATTCAAAATAGCTTTTGACCGTACGTTGCGAATATGCTCGGCAGAAACCAAAGTATGCGACCCCAGTCGGAGCGATAAATTTACAAAAGGCATACTAGGGGCGGAAGTAAGTGTAGAAAGATACTCCATACCACCGCCAATAGTAATATTGCGGCTAAGGCCGTAGCTAACGGCAGCCCGTAGGGACTCGCCTTTAGAGTCATTGTCTACCACGCCGGCAATTACGTTGTATTCAAATTGGTGCAGTGGTGTAAAGTTGAACGGTACGCTGATGTATTTTTCGCTGATCTGCTCTTCGCCCCAGGGGCCGTAAAACCGCAGCTTCACCAAGGAGTTGCCATATACCATCGGCACTTCAAATGTGTAAAAACCAGAGGCATCGGCCTTGGTGTAACTAAGCAACACGTTGTTTACATATAGCTCCACTATCCAGTTGGGTTGGGTGGTATTACTAAGCGTATAGGAGCCGTACGAACGCCTGAAAACGGTGGGCGTATTAGTTAGCTGTACGCCAATAACCGGTGCATAAATGGAAGAAATGGATTGCGAAAATATCTTCCCGGCCGTTATTTGCCGCAAGGCAGCATGGTCATTATTTACATACCGCCACTGGTAAAGCTGTTGCCGCATCGTAAGCGTATCATCGCTGTTGTAGTTGAGCGATAGGTTCAGTTCGCCACCCGCTAATGCAGCACCCAGGCCTAACCAGGCACGGGTATTATTGGGACGCCCTTTTTCTTGTGTAGAAATAACGGACCACTCGGCGGTGCCCAGCTTTAGCATTGAAAAACTTCTCCCAATGATGGTATCTGCTTTTCGCTCACCCTTCAGTTGGCTAATGTTGCGGCGCATTAGTTCCAGTTGCATTTCCCTAATAGCGGGTAGTTCAATTTTGCTATTTAGCGTTACGGATAGGCTTCGGAAATCGAATGAACAATCAAGCCCGAAAATGTCTCCCAGATAGTCTGACTG
>CAXTDG010000048.1:0-13921 GCA_964242675.1 uncultured Chitinophagaceae bacterium | reverse complement strand
ATAGCAGCAGCCACTATGCCATTGCGTACGGCGATAGAGTTAATATTGCCATACGGCGTAACGGATATAGAATTAATAAGCGTAGCAGCGGCTGGATTGCTAAAGTTTATAATGTCAATTTTTGCTCCTACTGAATTGGCTATGAATAGCCGTTGCGTAGCAGGATCATGGGCTACAATTTCGGCAGAGTTGGTACCGGCTGCACCGTTGCTAAATGAAGAAAGGTAATTAAGTGTTAGCGCACCTGATGCTACTGGTGCCTGCTTGTCATCATCCGTTATCATTACTGTATAATGATTGGTAGCCGCAGCGGGCAGCGTTACGTTTACCGGGTTGGTAAACCGTACGATGAAATACTCTGCATTCTCTGGCAGGGCATCGTTGTTAATGGTAATTGCAAGTGATTGAGTAACGTTGTTGGCATTAGCAGGCCAGCTTAAAGTAAGCGATGTAGGCAAGGTAAAATCAGTGCCATTGGTAGCGGTAGATAAAGGCAGTAATTCTATATTAACTGATGATGGACTGCTGTTGCCATTGGTAAGATTAGCGGTGATATTTACGGTGGTGGTAGTTTCTGTTACGGTTGTTTTATTACCCACAAAAGCTACGCTGGCGGGTGTTTGCGTGGCAACAGTATCTTTTACCGTTACCATATCAAACCGCCAGGTGCCAGTGGTTGCATAGTTGCTGGTAGTGGTAGCCGCTACATAAGTGCTGGTGCCCGGCCTAAAAGAAGCCACCACCCGGAAACCCGCAGTAGCATTGTTGTTCAGCGCTGCAACAGCAGAAAAATTATACGTACGGTTGTTTACAAATGCATCGCCAGCCGTAGTGGAGTCTGCTACAAAATCAACCCAGGTTGGTGTAGTAGCCGTAATATCGGTAGTGTACTGAATGGTGAAATGCCGGGTACCGGTATTACTTTGCCGCAGATCGAACGACACCACAATATTTTGCCGCCCAACCGTGGAAGCGCTGAATTGAATACCTGCTGTTTTGTTGCCGCTGCCCTGGGCCGGAAACCCGGTAAGCCCTAGTCCTGAATTGTCGGCAGTGGTGGGGTCGGAAGAACCAGCGCCGCTGTTAAAAGAAGCAGTGCCAATGCTTATGGCACTAAGTGTACCCGCACCTATAGAAGGTGTGGTAACACCCGTACCGGTATTGTTATCCGGCGTTGTAGAATTAAAATTCCATTGCGTAATAATGTTCTGTGCCTGCACCCCGTTAGCAACCAGTAGCAGGCAAATAAAGAAAGTAACAATCCGGATCATGCACATTTGTTTTGAAATGCAAAAGTGCTTTGCTGCTTTTTGCAATAAAGGATTGCTATGTTATGATTTGATGAACAAAACATTAAAGAATAATAAATTTTAGTAAGTAGGTAGATGGTTGAAATTACTTAAGGTTCATGCTTACTCCCGTCATTGCGAGGTTTCCCGAAACAAGTTCGGGACAGGCTCTGCCGAAGCAACCTCATACTTAGCGACTTTATTGCCCTTGAGGTTGCTTCGTCGGGTAAAGCCTGCCCCGTACTTTAGTCGGGGAACCCTCCTCGCAATGACGAGAAGTTTAGTCCATCTACACGTTCTCTTTTTCTCTTGTAACAAATCATAACAATTTCATCATGGTCTGGTAACAATCCCATTAAGCCTACTTCGTTTTTTTGGGGCAGCCTATTATTTACGAATCCCTAAATCCAACTATATGAGCAAGGATAAAAGGCGACCGGTGGAAGTAGTAGTACTGTCTGATGTGCACCTGGGTACCTACGGCTGCCACGCCAGGGAGCTGGCGCAATACCTGAAAAGCATTAAGCCTAAAACGCTGGTGCTAAACGGCGACATCATTGACGTATGGCAATTCAGCAAAAGCTATTGGCCCAAAAGCCATAGCCGGGTTATTAAAGAATTAATGTGGTTCATTAGCAAGGGCGTGAAGGTGTATTACGTTACCGGCAATCACGATGAAATGCTGCGCCGCTACGTAGGCTTCAAACTAAGTTCGTTTCGATTGGTGAATAAGGTGCTGCTACCTCTGCCAGATGGCAAGCAGGCCTGGATATTTCATGGCGATGTATTCGACGTAACCATGCAGCACAGTAAGTGGCTTACCAAGCTGGGCGCTATTGGCTACGATACATTAATCATCATTAATAGCTTTGTCAATTTCATTTCTGAAAAGGTATTTCGCAAGGGCAAAATTTCCTTATCGAAGAAGATTAAAAACAGCGTAAAGAGTGCGGTAAAATTCATCAACAGCTTCGAGCAAACGGCTGCCGATATTGGTATTTCCAATGGATACGACTATGTAGTGTGCGGCCATATTCACCACCCTGAAATACGAACCATTACTACTACTGAAGGCAGCATTGAATACCTCAACAGCGGCGACTGGATCGAGAGCCTTACCGCCCTGGAATACAACGAAGGTAACTGGACCATTTACCGGCATTCAGAAAATGAAACACCCATTGTAGAAGAACCGGAAACAGAACTAAGTACCGGCCGGTTGTTTGGTAATTTACTGGAAGAATTTAATTTAATGAAAGGGTAGATAGAAGACAGAGGACAGTCGACAGTCAGCAGGCTAAAAGGCAGTCACTATTAATAAAGAAGCAACTTCAAAATTGTACGGTTTTCCCGCTGACTGCCTTCTGCTATCTGTGTTCTTAAACTATGAAACATGAAAATTTTATACGCTATACAAGGCACTGGTAATGGACATATTTCCCGTGCCAGAGATATCGTGCCGCTGCTGGCACAAAAAGGAGAACTGGATATTCTGATCAGCAGCAGCCATGCCGAAGTAGCGCTGGATTATCCCATTAAGTATAAGCTGCATGGGTTGGGTTTTGTATTTGGTAAAAAGGGTGGTATTGATCTACTGGAGACGTATAAGAAGAACAACCTGAAACGCTTTTGGAAAGAGGTAAAAGCTTTGCCCGTAGCGGATTACGATATGGTCATCAGCGATTTTGAACCGGTAAGTGCCTGGGCTTGTTACCTGGCTAAGAAGCCTTGTGTAGGACTAAGTCACCAGGCGGCAGTTGGCAATAAAAAATCGCCCAAGCCGAAGCAGATAGATGTTGTTGGCAGCACTATCCTAAAGCATTATGCTCCTACAACCATTCAATATGGTTTTCATTTCAATACGTACGACAATAACATTTTCACACCAGTCATCCGGCAGCAAGTACGGCAGCTTCAACCCACCACAGGAAATTACTATACCGTATACTTACCGGCCTATAGCGATAAGAAAATTTTGAAAATGCTGAGCCGTTTTAAGGACGAGCAGTGGGTCGTATTTTCCAAGCACAACAAGAAGCCATTTGCCAAGCACAACTGCTCGTTTGCGCCGCTGAGTAACGATGCATTTGTAGACAGCATGGCTGGCTGTAAGGGCGTACTGTGTGGTGCCGGTTTTGAAACCCCGGCAGAAGCTTTATTTCTGAAAAAGAAACTACTGGTGGTACCCATGAAAGGCCAGTACGAGCAGCAGTGCAATGCTGCTGCACTAAAGGAAATGGGTATACCGGTTATTAAAAGCCTGAAGAAGAAATGGGTAGATAAAATACAGCAATGGCTACAGGCAGATCAGGCATTTACCGTGCATTATCCTGATGAAACGGTTGCTATTCTGGAGCAGGTAATTCAGGCCTATCCTACAGCCATAGCAAAGCTACCTGCCAACAAACAGGCAGACGAGCTTAACGATACAAAAGGATTAAAAAACTTCATTCTTAAAAAGCTTTTTACTAAGCTGTCGGCCTAGCCCCCACCCCGAACTACGTTCCCAAGTTTGCACTTGCCCCCAACGGGGGGAGGAGCAAGAACGGCCCCCTAAATCCCCCAACGGGGGACTTAAAAACCGTAACAATTTGAACTTAACTATTAACCCCTTGTACAAATCTCCGCTTCATTCTTCGCACATTCCCTCCCCCGTTGGGGGAGGATAGGTGGGGGCTTCTCTCTTATTCCTATGAACTTCTGTAAAAACTGTTTCGGAGCCGATTTCGTTTGGGGTGTATCTACTGCAGCGTATCAAATTGAAGGGGCTCATAATACTAATGGCAAGGGCCTCTCTATCTGGGATGTATTTACCAATACCAAAGGAAAAATACGGCAGAATGAAAACGGCAATGTGGCCTGCGACTTCTACCACCGCTACACGCAGGATCTGACGCTGATGCACCTGATGAATATTCCTGACTACCGCTTTTCGCTATCGTGGAGCCGCCTGCTGCCCAATGGAACTACGGGACATATTAATCATGCAGGGGTTGATTTTTACAACCGCCTCATTGATTTTTGCCTGGAGCTAGGTATCACTCCATGGGCTACCATTTACCACTGGGATTTACCTTATGAATTAGAGAAGCGGGGTGGCTGGAATAACCGGCAGGTGCTGGATTGGTTTGCTGATTATACTGCCTTTTGCATTAAGAAATTTGGCGACCGGGTGAAGCATTGGATGGTGATGAATGAGCCAATGGCTTTCACCGGTGCCGGGCATTTTTTTGGCATTCATGCACCGGGCAAAAAGGGATTGAGTAATTTCTTAAGTTCAGCCCACCATGCAGCATTGTGCCAGGCCGAAGGAGGAAGAATCATAAAGTCTTTGCGAAGTGATTGTAAGGTAGGCACTACGTTTTCGGCATCTTACATTGAACCGCTTACGCAGATGGAGGAAGATATAGTTGCTGCTAAAAAAGTAGATGCCTTATTAAACCGATTGTACCTGGAGCCTTTGCTGGGCTTAGGTTACCCCACAAAAGACGTTCGGATATTGCAACGCATTGAGCAGTATATGCAACCGGGTGACGAAGCTAAATTGGCTTTTGATATGGACTTTGTAGGCCTGCAAAACTATACCCGTGAATTGGTGCGGCACAGTTTGTACATGCCCTACGTACGGGCCCAAATTGTGAAGGCCGAAAAACGGTACGTACCCCTCACCAGCATGAATTGGGAGATTTATCCGGAGTGCATTTATGAAGTGCTGAAAAAATATGCTGCTTACCCAAACATGCCCGAAATATTAGTAACGGAAAACGGGGCTGCCTTCCCAGATGAAGTAACAAATGGAGCTATACATGACGAGCAGCGCACCCAATATTTGCAAAGCCATTTGGAACAAGTGCTACGAGCCAAACGGGAAGGCGTAAACGTGAATGGCTATTTCGTCTGGACGTTCCTAGACAACTTTGAATGGGCAGAAGGGTATCATCCCCGGTTTGGATTGGTGCATGTCGATTTTAAAACGCAGAAGCGAACCATCAAAGATTCAGGCCATTGGTACCGGCGTTTTCTGCAACCTGCTTCCGAGGCAGCTGCTTTACAGGAATCTGCTGAGCATTTGTTGCATTTGTAAAATGGGCTTTGCTAAAGGGCTTCAGTAAAAGGCTAGCCCTTCCCGTCCTTGCGAGAAGGGTTCCTGCCCGACGAAGCAACCTCATACTTTGGGAGATTGCTGCTCTTGAGGTTGCTTCGGCAGAGCCTGTCCCGTACTTTAGTCGGGAAACCTCGCAATGACGGGAGTAAGAATGAACCTTGATGATTCCTTTTAAACTCTCACTTCATCTGCTTTATCCTATTTAAAAAATAACCATTTCATAATATTAGAGACACACTAGGGTAATATGACCTTCGGTCATTTGCATCAAATTGAAGTTGATGAAAAAGGCCTTTCTGGCGGTTTGTTTTTTACTGGTTACAATAGCTGCAATGGCGGTGGATGTTTTTAAAGGAGCAATACAAGATGCTGCTACCAAAGAACCACTGCAGGGTGCATCGGTACGGTTGATAAATGGAGATGGAAAGAGCTTTAAAAATGCGGTAAGCGGCCTCGATGGTAGCTTTACTTTCCGCAATCTGGCAGATGGCAATTATCAAATTGAAATCAGCTACCTGGGCTATGCCAGCATCAAACAAACTATTACCCTAAATAATACATCGGGAACAACAGTTTTTTCTTTAACAGCTGCTGGCAAAGAACTCAATACCGTAACAGTAGTTGCTAAGACAGATAAAGGCAGTGAGGCAGCTACACTAAATGCCCAGCGCAGGGCCGATAACATTCTGAACGTTGTGTCTGCAAAGGCTATTGAGGTATCGCCCGACCTTTCGGTGGCTAATGTTACCCAGCGGGTAAGCGGTGTATCACTACAGCGCTCTACCAATGGCGAAGGCCAATATGCCATTGTACGGGGCATGGATAAACGCTACAATTACACGCTGATAAACGGCATCAAAATACCCAGCCCCGACAACCGGAACCGCTATGTGCCGCTGGATATCTTCCCGGCCGAACTGCTGGACCGCCTGGAAGTTACAAAAGCACTAACCCCTAACATGGAAGGCGATGCCATTGGCGGCGTGGTAAATATGGTGATGAAAGTAGCCCCGGATGGTTTTACCCTGCGGGCCAATGCGGGTGTTACGTATGCACAGCCTTTCTTAGATGGTAAAAAGTTCACCACTTTCGATCGTTCGGCCAGCAACGACAAATCGCCCCGGTTGAGAAACGGCGACAACTACCTGGCTACTACAGCCGATTTTCGGAATAATCCCAATCATTACTCTACTAAAACACCACTTGCGTTCAATGGCGGCATTACCATTGGTGGCCGTATGCTGAAAAACAAACTGGGCGTACTGCTGGCAGCTAGTTCGCAAAACAATTACCGGGATGTACAGTCCTTATATTTTGGCACCGAGACCAACCGCATAGATAATAGTGCTTCTTTCACTTCGGTACAGCGTCGCAGCTACTCTATTCAGCAAAATCGCTCCGGCCTGCACAACTTCTGGGATTACGCCATCAACAATAAAAATAAGCTGACCCTTTATCTGGCTTACCTCAACCTATCTCAGCAAGATTATCGCCTTGCATCGGACACCAACCTAACGCTGGGGCGGGTAGGCCCTGGCTCGGGCCGTATTGCCAATACCATTCGCACTACTTACCAAACACAGAAAATATACAACGCCACATTGAAAGGTGACCATAAGTTTGGCCAGCACCTGTTGCTGAACTGGAGTGCTGTGTACTCCAAAGCTACCAGCAATCAGCCCGACCGATCTTCGCTGGCACTTACTACCGGCGTTACGAAAGATAGCGCTGGAAAATTGCAACAACAGCCGGTATATGTCGATAACAGCACTTTTAGAGATTGGACCCGCAACAGCGACGAGGATAAAGCTGCTTACCTGAATCTTACCTATCAGTCCAACATTGCCAACGCAAAAGTGGACTGGTCAATAGGAGGTATGTACCGGGACAAGGACCGGGAAAGCCATTACGACAATTATAATTTGCGCCCTTCTCCCAGCCCTCAGCAGTACAATGGCAACATAGATGTCAACACGTTTACGGTGTTCAATCCACAAGGCACTTCTACTGATCCGCTTAACTATAATTCCTACGAAAAAGTAGCTGCTTACTATGCCATGGCAAAGGTGGACAGAGGGGCCTGGCAACTGGTGGCAGGTGCCCGTGCCGAGCATACCAATTTTAGCTGGCTAACGGCTGCACCTAAAACGGTGGAAGGATCAGAAGGAAAAATTACTTATTACGACATCCTTCCTTCTGTTCACCTGAAGTACCGTTTGTCGCCTACGCAGTATTTGCGGGCTTCTTACTTCTCCTCTATCAGCCGCCCCGGCTTTTATGAAGTAGTGCCGCATTACATTATCGACGACAATTCAGATTACCCCGAAGCTGGTAATCCTTACCTGAAACGTACTACTGCCGAAAACTTCGACCTGCGGTATGAGTATTTCCCTAAAGGAACTGACCAGTTGCTGGTGGGGGCTTTCTACAAAAGATTACAGAACCCCATTGAATATGCTATTGTGCAGCAAGGCGCTGGCCGCACCTACTATCAGCCTTTTAATTTTGGCGTAGGTTCTAACTATGGTTTTGAGGCCGATATAACCCGTTATTTCAATGCGTTTGGTGTTCGGGCTAATTACACTTTTACCAATAGCCGTATTACCACTTCTAAAATCCGCCGCTTTCAGAAAACACTGCCTTCCGGCGGTACCGAACTTACGCAGGAAAATGTGATGCAAACCCGGCCGTTGCAAGGCCAGTCAAAGCATATTGCCAACTTATCGCTGCTGTACAAAAATGGCAAGCGGGGTATTGATGCACAACTGGCAGGCGTGTACACCGGTAGCAGGATCAATACCGTGTCGCCTTTTCTGGATAATGACATCTGGCAAAAAGGCTTTGTGCAACTCGATTTTTCCGCCGAGGTAAGATTAGTAAAACGCATTTCTGTATTTACCAAAATCAACAACATACTGAACACGCCTTACCAGTTGGAAATTCACCAAACCAATGCGGTAATAACGGACAACATTCCCTTCCAGGAAACGGGTAAAAATGCCCTTGCCCGTAAGGATACGTATGGTGCTAATTACCTGTTGGGCTTTCGCTTCAAATTATAATTCATAGAAACAACCATGAAAAAAATACTTTCTCTTTTACCCCTTGCGGCCGGGCTAATGATGTTCACCGCCTGCCACAAGGAAGAAATGCTAACCATCTCCCAACCAGTGATACAAATTGGTCAGGAAATTACAAGCGATACCCTAAGCGGCAACGTGAAAGGAACCCTACGTTCCGGCAAAACCTATTATTTCAAAACAGATATTACCGTAAATGCAGGAGATACGCTACTACTGCAATCCGGCGTTACACTAATAGCTATTGGTGATGGCACATCGTACAGCAAAAGCCCGCAGATTAGTGTAAACGGAACCTTTATTAGCTTGGGTACTCAAGCCGCTCCTAACTATATCACGGTACTACCTTCTCTACGTATTAGAGATAATGCATTCAAAGGTTTCTGGGGCGGTATACAAGGTGGCAGCAACGGCGGTGATATCATCATCAAATGGACGCACCTGGAATTTGCTGGTGGTCCCGCAGGCCCGGCCAACGACCCGGCAGTTTACACATCCGGCGTACCCCGCTACACCATTGTGTATGCTAATCTCAATGGCAATTTTGTACTGGAAGATTCCTGGATATCTAACAGTAAAGACGATGGCGTACGGGTGATTAGCGGTAAGATCAGCGTAATGAGAAATACATTTGAAAACAACGGCGAGTCCGGTGGTGAAAGTTTTAATATAAAAAGCGGTACAGTAGGTGATATTGCCTACAATCTTTGTTTGGGAGCTGCTACCAACGGTATCAAAGTTTCTAACAGTGGTGGCACTACTGTTCAGGCCAATGTAAATGTGTACAATAATACCATTTTGAACTGTGGATTCCGGCAGGTGCAAAGTGGCCGTGGTGGTTCTATCAATTATGAAAAAGGCGCTAAGGGAAAGGCTTACAACAACGTGATTGCCAACTGCCGTTATGGTATGCGTATCACCAGCGATGCGGATGTGCCGAATACCTTGTACGACAATCAATATTACTATGGCAGTGCATCTGTTATTACCGCTCAGTTTTATCCTACCACTGGTGTAGCCACAGTTAAAACAAACGACATTAAAAGCGCCACAGCCGGTGCCAGTAAACCACAGTTTGCCAGCTACGATGTAGATGGTTTTAACTACAGCACTGCTACCATCCCAATGGGTATTGCGGCTATGCCTGCATTGCTTACCAATGTGGGCACTTCCGATTTCCGCTTGCTTCCTTCCTCGCCTGCTATCAACAAGGGCAAAACGGATTTTGCGCCGCTGGGTTTGGTAAGCAACAAAACCGGTACATACGGTGCAGTCATTAGTTTACCCGGAAAAGATATAGGTGCTTACCAGGCCGATAATTCTGGTAATTTGCACTATTAGATTTAATGAGTTCTCATAAAAAGAGCATGAAAATATTGGCAAGAAAAAAACTAACAGGCGCCCTATTGGGCGTTTGTTGTTATGTAGCAGTGCAGGCACAACCATGCCCTGCTATCAACCTGGGCACTAAGACACTGTATACTGCACCGACGGCAAAACCCACTCCACCGCCTGCCGGTTACGAGCCAGTATTTATTAACCATGTAGGCAGGCATGGTGCCCGGCATCTTACCAAACCGGTAAGCACTTCCTTCGCCTATACTTTATTGCGGAAAGCAGATAGCGCAAATGCCCTTACTGATGAAGGAAAAAAGCTACTGACTTTATTGAAAAAACTGGAGGGGGTAGAAAAGGGAAATATTAAAAATATATCAGTAGAAGGGGTGCAGGAACAACAGGCTATTGCCAAAAGGATGTATGCCCAAAATGAAACGCTGTTTCGGCAACCCATACGGTATTGGGAGGCCACTGTAACAAAGGAGATCCGCACCCGGCAAACCGCCACAGCATTTGTGGAAATGATGCAGCAACAGATCGGTAAAAAGGATTCAATTAGATATGTGGTAAATGACACAACGCTACGCTTTTTCGATCTTTCACCAGCGTATCTAAAATTTGAAGAATCAGGCACCTGGAAAAAGAAATTGCAACAATTGAAAGGCGCACTACAGTTTAATACTTTGATGCAACAAACAACAGGTAGTTGGCTTACTCAAAGATTTACTCAAACAGTATCTGCCGCTGATCAGGAAAAACTGGTAGTTGATGTATATGGCTTTTATACCATCTTGTCTTCTATACAAGCCGAAGCTACCGACCGTTCCATTGACATCAATGCAGATTCTATTGCTCGTTTTTTTACCTGTACCGCTTTAAAAAAACTTAGCCAGACAGATGCGGCAGAAGACTATTTATCAAAGGGGCCAGGCACAAATGCAGCAGGCATTCCCGTAAAAATTGCAGCACCACTACTGGCTGATTTCATCAATACCACCGATGCTTTTATCCAAAACGCAGATGCTCCCCTAACACTACGTTTTTGCCATGCTGAAACCATTGCGCCGTTTGCTGCCCTGCTTAGCCTGGCTGGTGCAGATAAAGCGGTTCAAACTGTCAACACCTTCAGCCCTGCGGTTTGGAATGCTGCTACCGTAGTGCCACTAAGCGCCAACATACAATGGATTCTATATAAGAAACCAGCTAGTAATAGCTACCTGCTGAAATGCCTGCTGAACGAACGGGAAACTAAAATTGATGGCCTGGCCACAAAGCAGTTCCCCTATTACGATTGGCAGAGTGTGAGAGCTTTTTACTTAAAAAAATTACTGCGATTAAAACTTTCTATTTCTGATAATGGTTACCGCTATTTGCAAAACCTGCAGTAGAAGATCAGCCCGTCCATTTTAATTTAAGCTTATTTATCATGAAA
Source organism: uncultured Chitinophagaceae bacterium (assembly GCA_964242675.1). Taxonomy (GTDB): domain Bacteria; phylum Bacteroidota; class Bacteroidia; order Chitinophagales; family Chitinophagaceae; genus JAZKFT01. The sequence goes on along the minus strand of CAXTDG010000048.1, from coordinate 2,677 downwards.
ATATTTCTCTTTTCTCTTTCGTTGGTTATTGGCAATTTATTACAAGCACAAAGTCCTGTTGCTTTAAGTAAAAAGCTGGATGATAGCCGGGTGCAGCTGCCTAATGGCTGGAGTCTTTCTCCTGCCGGTCGGTCGCTGCCGTTGGGCGATTTGCCGCTGAATATTGCCGTATCGCCAACCCGTAAATACCTGGCTGTTACCAACAATGGGCAAAGCATACAAAGCCTGCAACTCATCGACCCCAAAACAGAGAAAGTGCTGCACACGGTTATCATTCCAAAGTCGTGGTATGGCCTGCAGTTTAGTGCCGATGAAAAATACCTGTATGCCGCTGGTGGCAACGATAATTGGATTTTGAAATATGCTGTTGCTGGCAACAAACTATTACTACAGGACAGCATTGTGTTGGGCAAAAAAATGACGGATAAAATATCACCCACCGGCATTGCTATTGACGATGCCGCCGGGCTGCTATATGTCGTTACCAAAGAAGACAATTCACTATACGTAATCAAGCTGGCGGATAAGAGTATTGTACAAAAAATGCCGCTGGAAAAAGAAGCTTATGCCTGCCTGCTATCGCCGGATAAAAAGGAATTGTACATAAGCCTGTGGGGCGGCGACAAGGTGTTAGTGTATGATACCAAAGCACAAAAATCAATCAGCGAAATACCCGTTGGCGATAACCCTAATGAATTATTGCTCAACAAGCAGGGCAACACCCTTTTTGTAGCGAATGCCAACGACAACAGCGTATCCGTAATTGACATCAAAAAACGGAAAGTGCTGGAAGTGTTGAATGCAGCTATGTACCCCGATGCACCGGAAGGTTCTTCCTCCAATGGGCTGGCGCTTTCGGCTAATGAAAAAACATTGTATGTAGCCAATGCTGATAATAATTGCCTGGCAGTATTCAACGTGGCGGTTCCGGGTCGCAGCCTGTCCAAAGGTTACATTCCGGTAGGCTGGTACCCAACCAACATTAAGGTGATTGGCAAAAAGATATTTGTTTCCAACGGCAAAGGGTTCTCCTCATTTGCCAACCCCGAAGGCCCCAACCCAATGAAGCGGCAGGAACTGGTACTTCGGCACATGGGTGATACTTCGGTGGGTGTACGGCCCGGTTATATTGGCGGGTTAATGAAGGGAACGATGTCGGTTGTAGATGAGCCGACAGATGCAGCGCTGGCCATTTACTCGAAAGCCGTTTACCAGAATACACCTTATAGCAAAACAATTGAAGCAACCGCCAAAGGGGAGGCAGGAAATCCTGTACCGATGACGCATGATACAAAATCGCCAATTCGATATGTGTTTTACATCATTAAAGAAAACCGCACCTACGACCAGGTGCTGGGCGATATGCCACAGGGCAATGGAGATACCAGCCTAGTATTGTTTGGCAAAAACATTACGCCTAACCTGCACAAGATTGCCTCCGAATTTGTGCTGCTCGATAATTTTTATGCCGATGGCGAAGTAAGTGCCGATGGCCACAATTGGAGCACCTCGGCACATGCCACTGATTTCCTGGAAAAGAACTGGGTAACCAGTTACGGCGGCCGGGGTGGTAGCTACCCTGGCGAAGGCAAAATGGAAATTGCGAATCCAAAAAAGGGATTCATCTGGGACTATGCCAAGCGGGCTGGCATTACATATCGTACCTACGGCGAATTTGCCGATGGTGCCAAAGCCAGCATCCCGGCACTAATGGGCCATTCCTGCCCTTACTACCCCGACTTCGACTTGAAAATAAGTGATACCAGCCGCTACTACTTATGGCAAAGAGAGTTCGATTCTCTGGTGATAAAAGGTGCAGTGCCGCAACTCAACACCATTCGCATGGGCAATGACCATACGGAAGGATTGAAGAAAGGTAGCGCCACTCCATTTGCCCATGTGGCAGATAATGACCTGGCAGTAGGAATGCTGATAGAACACCTGAGTCAAAGCCCCATCTGGAAGGAAAGTGCTGTATTTGTAGTAGAAGATGATGCCCAAAACGGCCCTGACCATGTAGATGCTCACCGCACTACGGCTTATGTAGCCGGGCCATTTGTAAAACGGAATTTTATTGACCATACCATGTACTCCACTTCGGCTATGCTGCGAACTATGGAACTGATTCTGGGCCTGCCGCCTATGAGCCAGTACGATGCTGCTGCTACGCCTATGTTTCGCAGTTTTATGCCTACGCCTAATATGACTCCTTTTCAATCAGTGGCGGCCAACATTAACCTGAAAGACAAGAACACAGCCAACAACAACACTGCTATGCTGAGCGGCCAGATTGATTTGAGCAAAGAGGACAAAGTGCCGGATATGCTGTTTAGCCGCATTATTTGGAAGGCTGTAAGAGGCGAGAACAGTGAAATGCCTGCCCCCCGCCGCAGTGCCTTTGTAAAAGTGAAAGCAGAGAAGGAAGAAGAGGATGATGACTAAGGATTGAATTCTTCAATCCTACCCAATTCTATTTTCAGGAAGTACATTCGTGGAGCAAACGCTACCATGAAAGCTAAATATGTTAACCCTTTTAGTGATTTCGGTTTCAAAAAAATCTTTGGAGAAGAAGCCAGCAAACCACTGCTTATTGATTTTTTGAATGCCTTATTGCCCCTGAAGCATAAGGTTGTCGATCTGAGTTTTAAAAATACTGACCAACTGGGCCTTACTGAAC
>CAXTDG010000047.1:0-13957 GCA_964242675.1 uncultured Chitinophagaceae bacterium | reverse complement strand
GGATGAAAGGTGATAGCATCTTTAATCCTCTTTTTTGTTTGGATACCTACTTCTTTTACTCCTATGAAATCTGCTTATTGCATTTGTTGCTAATAGCCTTCTAGTTAGATGTTCTTTCTTATCCACACCATTTTTAGTGGCATTCGTACCAGTTTTATAAAGAGGCTTAAAGCAGCAGCTACTTTTACTGAAAGAAAGCCTTGCTCATGGAAATAAAAAACACACGACCTTATGAAGCTATCGTTGTTGCCGCTGCTTTTGTGGTGTATGTGGTGCAACGATTGTTTGACGAAAGAGCACATTTAGCTGAATTAGAAAACGTAGCAGTAAAGGCTGGTATTTCGCATGAGCAAATGCTCGGTAGCTGGCCAGGGATAAGTTATGATGTTAACACGGTGCTTCCCATTATTGGAGGTGCTATTTTACTGTTATCTGCATGGCTTATTTTTCATCTACTCGTTGTCCCACAGGCAGTTTCTGCAAAACCAAATAATAATAAGCTATTGCTTTTTAGTGGAGCGTCGATCTTACTCATTTTTCTATCTCTTTTTCTATATTATGGTTTGAAGTTGTATGTACCATCAGTACGTATTATTGAGGAAGGGCCAGATGGTGGAATAACAATATCAGGTCATTCTTTTTACAGAAAAAAAACGGTTTTAGGCGATGCAATTGGGATAGCTTTTCTGTTTGTTTTCTTTGAGTTGGTTAGTGCTGTCTTCCGAAAAATGCAATTGTATTTTTTGAAGGAAAACCTGAGGCTGTTTAAGCTAATAGCCTACGTGTTGCCTTTAATACCGGCTCTTAATCTTTTCACAGCGGCTTTGTCGGCCCACATACCCACACCTTTGTGGAGTGACAATATTCAGCTGGTTTTACTATGGATAAGCAGCCTGGTAATGGTGTGGGTATTGCAGGAACATATTGTGCGTTACCTGTTACCCAATTACAAAGAGCCAACTAGTGTAGTCCTGACTTATTTGTTCACTTTTACCCTTGTGTTTTTAGCAGGTAATACACTGATTTGGGCAGCTAATTCTAACTTTTATTTTTACAATTATCCCACTGCTCTTTTTCATCGGGCATTTCTGCTGCAACTAATTCGTACGCTGTTTCCGGCTATTGTTTTTGCCATTTTCCGTAAAGCAGTTTTAAAAGAAAAAATCGTTCTTCAACAACAGGTAGCAGGAACTTCAGCCGAGTTGGCACAACTACGTTCGCAGATCAATCCGCATTTCTTATTCAATGCACTCAACAGTTTATACGCCGCTGCTATGAAGGAAGGGGCTGAAAAAGCGGCGGATGGTATTCAACGATTAGGAGATATGATGCGGTTTATGCTACAGGAAAATAACCAGGAACGTATCTCGGTTACAAAGGAAATAGAATACCTGCACAATTACATTCACCTGCAACGCATTCGTATTGATGAAACACAAGGCATTGAAATAAAAGTGATATTAAACCATCCTGATAATGATGTGTACATAGCGCCGATGATGCTCATTCCTTTTGTAGAAAACGCTTTTAAGCATGGCATCAGTCACCGTTCTCCTTCCTGGATTTTTATTACACTTAGTTTCGATGCTACGCGTTTGTATTTCAGAGTGCAAAACTCCAGACATATCCGCAAGGAGACGGACCCAGAGGAATGTCAAAGCGGCATTGGCTTGCAAAATGTAGAGAAGCGATTGCAGCTTTTATATCCTGCCAGGCATACCTTACACATTCAGCAGTCCGACCATGATTACATTGCATCGCTCACCTTATCGCTTTGGTAAATCTTTTAAAAAAGAATTTATTCATGACGCTTTCAGCAATCGCTATCGATGATGAACCCAGTGCCATTGACATTATCCAGATGATGGCAGCAAAAGTGCCTTTCCTCGAATTGAAAGGCGGCTTTACCAATGCGTTTTCCGGTATCGATTTTTTGCAGAAAAATGCCGTTGATCTACTTTTCCTCGATATTAAAATGCCTGATATTTCGGGCATTGAGTTACTGAATAGTCTGCCTTCGCCACCAATGGTCGTTTTTTCTACCGCTTACTCTCAATATGCGGTAGATGGGTTTGAATTAAATGCCATTGATTACCTGCTGAAACCCTTTTCACTGGCCCGTTTTGTAAAGGCCTGCAACAAAGCCTTGGATTACAAAATGGTACGTAGTAAAGAGCCTGCGCTTCACATTTTTGTGAAGACAGGTTATGAAGAAGAAAAGGTCATGCTGAGCGAAATTTTATACATAGAAGCCGAAGGAAATTACCTCAATTATGTTTTAGCTGATCGCAAACTTATGAGCCGCCAAAACATGATGGATGCTCTGCGACTATTGCCTGTCAACCAGTTTGTACGGGTGCATCGTTCTTATATTATCGCCATAGCAGCTGTTCAAAAAATTGCCCGGTACGAATTGCTGATTGGTAGCAAATCTATCCCTATAGGTGTGTCCTACGAAGACCAGGTAGCTTCACTAAGATCAGGATTGAAAAGCTAACTCTTGAATGAATTTATACGAGAATACTTTGTATGTTGAGAACTACTCAAAATAGTTATTGCTAATAACGATGTTGGTGTTTTGGGTTGCTGAAAGCAGCAAATAAGCCCTACCTAAATCTTTTACATTTATAGCACAATCATTGCTTTTATTCCTGCTCAAAAGTGAATACATAAATTATGAGCAAGCCACATGTCATCTGCCACATGATGACCTCTATTGATGGAAAAATACTAACTGAAAACTGGGGCGAAAACGATCAGGTGAAACGCATCAGGAAGTTGTACGAAGAAGTACATAACAGCTTTGATAGTGATGCCTGGATGTGTGGCCGGGTAACGATGGAAAAAGATTTTACGAAAGGCGTATTCCCGGAAATAATGCCGGTAAATGCACCCATCAGCCGCACCGATTTTGTAGCTAATAAAGCGGCTACATCTTTTGCTATAGCAGTTGACGCTTATGGAAAACTAGGCTGGAATGAGCCAGATATTTCCGGCGACCATGTAATATCGGTACTAACCGAGCAGGTAGGAGATGGTTACCTGGCGTACCTACAGGAGAAAGGCGTTTCTTACATTTTTGGTGGCGAGTACGATCTAGATTTTGCTACCGTGTTGGATAAATTAGGCAACCTGTTTCCTATTAAGACGCTGATGCTGGAAGGTGGTGGTCACCTCAATGGTTCATTATTAAATGCTGGTTTAATTGATGAGATTAGCCAACTAATTATACCGGTAGCAGATGGTACACCCAAGTCGCCAACCTCGTTTGAAGTGAGCGAAAATTTGCTAAAAGTCCCGGCTACTTTTTTGCAATTGAGCGAAGTAAAACAAATGGATGAAGGCGTGGTATGGTTGAAGTATAAAGCGAAGTAAGGTTCTGTTTTAGGCAGCGGTTTTATTTCTGATTTTACTTAAAAGTATTCCGCCTGTTTTTTCGCTTTAAAACATTATAAATAACGATGGCTACACCAGCAAATATGATGGCTATCAATGGGCTATATCCGCCTGGTATTTTATCACCTGCTACCAGTCCTAATGCAGCGCTGCCACCAATAACACCCACCTGTGTCCAGAAATCGTTGTTGGCAAGATTAGGATCCATCCCTTTTTCAATAAGGGCTAAACGCTCCTTGCTTTTGGAGGTGATAAATAGATAGCAAATACCGAATAGGGTAAGCAGCACCAATACGACGAGTAATACGAAAGTTGCAGAAAATAAAGAGGAATTATTCATTGTATACGTTTCCAGTTTTGACAGTGTTGTATAAAAAATGGTTACAAAATTTATTGTAATTATTTTGTAACCAGAATGCAATACATCTTGTCTAACTTCTTGTGAACAGTCAAACCGATTTAGAAATTATTGATATAGTGCGGGCAGGCAATACAGGTGCCTATGCTATATTGGTAAACCGGTATAGCAACCGGGTATTTACGCTGGCCTACCAAATTATTCTAAACCGGGAAGAGGCTGAAGAAATAGCGCAAGATGCATTTGTAAAAGCGTTCACGGCTTTGCATTCATTCAAAGAGTTGGCTCAGTTTTCTACCTGGTTGTACCGCATTGTAGTAAATACGGCACTGAACAAAAAGAAACTGAAAAAGCAAACAATAGTAGAACTGTCGGATGCAGAAGCAGAGGAAGAATATGAGTACATTCACCCAATGCTGCACCCACTGGAAAATAAGGAGCAGCAGCAATTTCTAGTACAGGCATTGAGCAGCTTGCAGGAGGCGGAAAGAATTTGTATTACCATGTATTATCTGAATGAACTTTCGGTTAATGAAATACATGAGCTTACAGATCTGACCGTTGCCAACATTAAAGTACTATTGCATCGTGGCCGAAAGCATTTGTACAACAAATTGAGTGCATTACTGAAATCGGAAATTAAAAATTGGAAGTAAGCTATGCAAGAAGATAAAAAACTACAGGAATTGCTACAGCAGTATGCAATGGAAAATGTAGCTACAGATTTCACGCAGAATATTATGCAACGCATTGAAGCAAATATGGCTGCAAAGCAAGTTGCCAAACCTTTGTTGAATGCAAAACTGTTGCGTGTATTAGGAGGCGTTTTTGTACTTGTTTTGGGAGTGCTTTTAATACTATGTTTCAAAAGCCAGTTTGCTACATTACCACTATCATCTATAGTAGCATTACCTGAAAATTATATCTCACAACTTGTTCAGTTTATCATTGTGTTTTGGGTAGTAATGCTCATTAACGTGTTTTATCAGCAAAGGAGCAAACAGGCTGCATAGACAATTTATTCTTACATTTTAAACTATAACCTAACAGCATTTTATGTTTATTCACCAGGTATATTTCTGGCTAAAAAATCCGGAGAACAAAGACGAACAGCACCGCTTATTACAAGGCTTGCAGAGCCTGCGGCAGATAGAACCGAAAGTGTTGCTGCATATTGGAGTATCCGCCGGTACCAGCCGGGAAGTAATTGATGCATCCTATACTTTTTCGGAACTGTTTCTTTTCGAAACCGCAGCAGATCAGGAAGCATATCAAGTGCATCCTATTCATCAACAATTTATTAAAGATTGTGCCCACTTATGGGAAAGAGTAGTAGTATATGATTCGGTGAATGCCTGAGTTTTGGTAAGGCAATGTCAGCTGGATAAAAAAACAGGCCTTGGCCTCTTCAATCAATCCTGTATTTACAATTGCCACGCCCTTTAGGGCGTGGATACAATTTGCATTCCTGTATTGGCTTTAGCCCAATTACATAACATCCATTCGGCTAAAGCCAATACAATATCTTTCTATTATCCACGCCCTAAAGGGCGTGGCAATTAGTATGGGCTTACTTATTATTAGCCGATGGTGCAGCGCCATACTTTTTTATCAGCGCTAGCAGCACACCATTTGTCCAGCCAAAGCCATCTTGGCCAGGGTATTCGCCGCCGCCAGCTTCAAGGTCTACATTTTCTACATTGTATTTTTCCATCAGCTTGCCGGTCTTCAGGTATACTTTGGTATTCAGGGCTATCCAGCGGTCGGCTACTTTTTTGGCTAAGGCAGACTGTTTATAATCTTCCAAACCACGGATGGTCATCCATTGTAGTGGTGCCCAGCCGTTGGGGGCATCCCATTGCTGGCCGGTATTACTGAGGGTGGTGACTACGCCACCTGCTTTCAAAAACTTTTGCTCCACTATAGCAGCTGCTTTGCTAGCTGCTGCTGCTGGCGCTACTCCAAAAAAGAAAGGGGTAAACCCGGCAATGGTCTGTATGGTGTTTTGCTTTTTCTGGTTGATCAGGTAGTCGTAATACCAGCCGTCAGTAACATTGTAGCAGTATTTATTAATGGCAGCCTTGCGGGCAGCAGCCGCTTTTTCGTATTGGGTAGCTAGTGTGGTATTGCCTGCTAACTTGTAGCTTTTTGCCAGCGTAATTTCCATGTGGTACATCATGCCATTCAGGTCCACGGGTACTATGTTGGTGGTCTGTATAGTGGCTATATTTTTTCCATCGGCAAACCAGCGGCTGCTAAAATCCCAGCCACTTTCGGCACCACTCCGCAGGTGGCGGGCCGTTTCTGCCGCCTTCTTTTTATCCATGTCTTTTACCACTTCGTAGTCTTGCTTATAGCTTTCCTGCCGGGGCATACTATCCATATCCCAGTAGCGGGTTAGTTTGCTGCCGTCAGGCATCGTCACCACGTGTTTAGTAGCGGCGGTTTTATCTGTCCAGTAGTTATATTCCTTTTGCAAAGCATCTTGGTAAGTTGCGTACACTTTGGCCCCTTCCTGTTGGGCCAGTACATCCAGCATCATACTAAAAAACGGTGGCTGGCTACGGCTAAGGTAGTACGTACGGTTGCCATTGGGTATGTGGCCGTATGTTTTAATGAGGTAAGCAAAATTATCGAGCATGTGGCGGATGATTGGCGTTTCGCCGCTGCTTTGCAGGCCCTGCATGGTAAAGTAGCTATCCCAATAATACACTTCCCGAAAGCGGCCGCCAGGTACAATATACGGATCGGGCAGGGGCAGCAGGCTGCTGCCGGTTACGGCTTTGTCAGCATCTCGTTTCAGTACGCTCCATAGGTTGCGTATATGGCTGGTTACATCCTTTTCCTGCTGCACATAATTGAAGGCAGGCGGTGCAGGCGGCAGGTCGAAATTGCTTTCTACAAACATCTTTAAGCTGTACCGAACGGTTGGGTTATTCTTCAGTGCCAGGTAGTCTTTTACAATGGCCTTTGGGTCACGTTTCGGAGTGCAATCCACAAATGTTTTGTTGTCGGGAAAAATACCTGCTAACTGTACATCGGTAAATAGTTCGCCATACAATTTATCCGGCGTTTGCTTTTGGGCAAAGGCAATAGTAGATACGAGCATAGCTATAGGCAACAGCCATTTTTTCATAAAGAAAGCATTGAGGAAGGGCTAAAGGTAAAGAATGACCAGATGAGAAAGAAAGCAGGTCAGTCAAAGCTGGATCAGGTAATTGATAAAACTAAAAAACTCCTGCACCGAACTCATAAAGAATGTCGGCACAGAAGTTTTCGTTTCTGTGTTTATTGAAAAGTTCCTGTATTTATGGCTGCCCGGCACCACCAGACGAACCATACACCTGCCCGGTAGCATAGCTGGCATCACTGGCAGCCAGCTGCACATAAATGGAAGCCAGTTCAGCAGGCTGTCCAGGGCGGCCCATTGGCGTTTTACCGCCAAAGTTTTTCAGGTTTTCCTGAGTAGATCCACCACTTACCTGCAAAGGTGTCCAGATAGGGCCGGGTGCTACACCATTTACCCGTATGCCTTTTGGTGCAAGCTGCTTGGCCAGCGATTTTACGTAGTTCATAGTAGCAGCTTTGGTTTGGGCATAGTCGTACAAATTGGCGGATGGATCGTAGGCCTGCTCAGAGGTAGTACCTATAATAGCTGACCCCGGTGGCATGTGTGGCAGGGCTGCTTTTATAATCCAGAATGGCGCATAAATATTCGTTTTCATAGTAGCGTCAAAATCCTCGGTAGTCAGGTCAAGGATAGATTCATGTTGCTGCTGCCGACCAGCATTGTTTACTACTATATCCAGCCCGCCTAATCCACTTACAGCATCGGCTACCAGTTTTTTACAAAAGGCTTCATCCCGCAAATCGCCGGGTATGGCAATGGCTTTTCGGCCTTCTTTTTTTATTAATGCAATCACTTCCTGTGCATCCGGTTCTTCAGTAGGGTAGTAGTTGATGGCAACATCAGCACCTTCACGGGCATACGCAATGGCAGCGGCACGGCCCATGCCGGAATCACCACCGGTAATCAATGCTTTTCTTCCTTTCAACCGGCCCGAACCTTTGTAGCTAGTTTCGCCATGGTCTGGCCGGGGAGTCATTTTGCTAGCCAGACCTGGCCACGGCTGCTCCTGGCCCTGGAATGGTGGCTTGGGGTATTTATCTACTGGATTCACCAATTCTCCGGGTGGCAAATCGTCCTGCTGCCTGCCGCCAGGTGATGCTAGTACGGGTGCGGCTATTACGGTAGCCAGCGTTGCACCAAGTCCGCCAATTACTTTGCGGCGGCTCATTTTATTTTCTTCTCTTCCTTCTTCTGGTTTCAATTCTTCGTTCATCGTACATGTTTTTGTTGCAATACAAGGAGCCTTTACCATGCCAGTTATACAAAGGGCTTCTAAATGAAAGAATTACATTTTTGAGTACCGTTTGCTATGTGGAATTATTGATTGCCTTGCAGGAAATTTATACCCCATTTCAGGAGGAGAAAAGGAAATATTTTTAATAAATTCTGCCGCTTATACACTACAGTTTATACAGTAAAACATGAGTCTATAGCATGTGTAATAGTCTCTCAGTCTACGTCTGTTATGTACATTTTTTTAAGAGCAATCCACCCTGCTACCAAAAGAGATTATTCTTTGCATACAATAGCAGCAACACCGTCTTTGCATCTACTATTTCGCCAGATAAAATTTTGGAATACGCTTCTTCAAAAGGCATTTCCAGTATTTCTATTTCTTCGTGTTCTGTTGCCAGCCCGCCGCCTTTACCAGGTCTGTTGTCATCTGTATAGGCACCTGTATAGTAGTGCAGTTTTTCAGTAACAGCGCCTGGTGTAGAGTACAGGGTAAATAGCTTCTGTAGTTTTTGCACCCGGTAGCCCGTTTCTTCTTCCACTTCACGGGCAATGCTGTCGTCCGGATTTTCGCCCTTTCCCAAATTACCTGCACAGGTTTCAAGCAACAAACCAGTAGCATGACCATTTACATAAGCTGGCAATCGAAACTGTTGTATTAGTACAACCGTTTTTTTCGCCAGGTTGTATAGCAAAATGGTGGCACTGTCGGCTGGCCAGTATACTTCACGGTTTATCTCATCGGTACTGCCATCTTTCTTTTTTGTTTCATAAGTAATTTTCTGTAGCAGATAATGTTCATTTGATAAAGACTTCTTTTCCTTGATGTATATATCTGTTGCCATGTTTTTTCAATACTTTGATTTACGCTTTTTGTAGTGCTGGCTGCTTTTCTTCTGCTCCCTGGTTCAGATCTTTTGTTTCCGGCACAAAGGCCCAAAAGAAAAGTAGCGCTATTATGCCAACTGCAGTTAATGATATAAAGCCAATGCTATAACCAAACCATTTTACTATCAATCCTGATAGTACACTGCTTAACGCAAGGGCCAGCCCAATGGCAGAAAATAGAAAGCCTTGCAACACATTGAACCGGCCCGTTCCCCGGCTCAGGTCGGCTATCATAAGTACACTTACGACGCCAAAAATACCTGCCCCAATACCATCGAGCACCTGCAGACCAGTGAGGATGTATGGGTTGGAAATGAAGGCAAAAAGGATAGCTCGTATTGGCAATAATAAAAAAGCCACCGCCAATATTTTTTTACGGCCACTTTCGGCCCTTTTACCAACGTAGTATGCTATCAGTGCCATAACGCCTTGTGCAATGATGATAGCTGCCGATAAATATTGAGCAGAATTTTTTGTATCAATCAGTCCTATCTTTTGGCCCAGCAGTGGCAGCATAGAACCATTGGATAAATGAAACAGCATTAAAGCAGCAGCAAAAAACTGGATGTTACGATCTTTCAGCAATTGCCAGATGCTGATGGCCTTAGCCTCGGAATGTTCTGCCACAGCAGCGCCCCTTGCCAGGTCGTGGTCAATGTCTTTTTCCTTAATAAAAAATACGACCGCCACCATAGCAAAGCACTGAATAATAGAAAACCAAAAAATGCCGGGGTAAGAAAAATAATAAGCAATTAACCAGGCAGCCCCGGCCGCCGCCAGGTTGCCTACATGGTTGAAGGTATCATTTCGACCCACCCGTTTGGGTAGCAGGCTATGGCCCACTAAACCCAGGGTAATGGCAGCCAGGCAGGGGGCATATATACTTTGCACCACACCTGCCACTGCCTGCGATACCATTACGGGGTAAAAACCTTTAAACTCAATAATGACCCAGCAGCAACCTGCAATAACAACAGATGCCAGCATGAGCAAGAGCCGTTTTTGTTTTGTACGGTCAATAAGGGCACCAGCGGGTGGCTGCACAATAATGCCAATAATCCCGGGAACGGCCATCACCAATCCTATTTTATCCGGCGCCCAATGCCGTACTGTTAGCAAAAAAACAGATAGGTAAATACCTACGCCATCTTTTACATCTGCAATAAACAGGCAGGTCCAATCAAGAGCTCTTAAGCTCTGTGTCGATGCTTTCATATGCTATTTCCTGTTTTGTTTCGTTACTCACTGTTCGTTTCTACTCGTTTGGGAAATAGCCTTTTGCAAGAACTAAGTTTGAGAGGTGATATATACAACCTGGGAAGTGTTGTGTAATAAAGAAAAATTTTTATAAATGGCTTGCGAGCCAAACATGTGCCACTAAACCATTATGGCATATTTTATTTATGCAAATCAGCACGGCTGTAAGAGAATTTTGAATGCGAATTATGTAAAAGGATAGTCTGAAATATTAGACGGCATAAGAATTGGACTGCTTGCTGTACACTAGCGGCAGGTATATGAAATGCTGAAAGGCAATATCTCTTACTAGTTGTTAGCCATTTGCTCAAATGAATTGAAAATACAATGCCTGCCATAGTGGAAAATAAAACAGATTTGGTACTGGAAGTACACCACCGCCTAGCAAAAGTGTATGGCAGCGGCATTAAATATTTTCATGACCTGGATCCGCTTAGTGAGTTGGTTTCATCACTCTTATCGCACCGCACCAAAAACAGTCAGTCAGCCGAAGCTTACAAAAACTTAGTAGACGTATTTGGGTCTTGGGAAGCAGTAAGAGATGCTCCTACAACTGCGGTAGAAATAGCGATTGCCCCTTGTACCTGGCCCGAACAAAAAGCACCCCGCCTACAGGAAGTACTGCGAAAAATAACAGAATTGAACGGCGGTCTGTCGCTGGATTTTATTGGCAATATGGATGTAAGCATAGCAAGGCAGTGGCTGGAAGATTTGCCGGGTGTAGGCCCTAAGACCAGTGCTGCAGTCATATCGTTCAGCACACTACGAGGCAAAGCGCTGCCGGTAGATTCTCATCATTTTAGAGTAGCTGTGCGACTGGGAATTATTGATAAAAAAATAGGAGAAGGCAAAGCCAACCGGGTGTTGGAAAACTTGCTGCCACCTTACTTTACCGCTCAGGACGTGTACGACAATCATCAGTTCATGATGCGGCATGGGCAAAAGATTTGCTTCCACTATCACCCAAATTGTAAAGAATGTGTGTTGCTGGACATTTGCCCAACAGGCAAAGAACTAATGGTTAAAACCAACCCGAATTAATATTTGCAATATGTTTGTTAAGCCAGTTTGTAATGGCATCATGTAATCTGGAATAGATTTCCCCATTGCAAGCAGTTTTCAATTTGTTTACAGCTATTCAATTATTGGGTTAGAAATTGATTATGGGGTAAACTTTTTAACCTTCATGTAAATCCGCATTTTAAACTGGAAAGCCATGACACTTATGAACAATGTAAATGCTCAGGTGCATGTAGGCATAAACAGTAAGCTGCAGCAGCACTCGCCGGAATGGGTTGCCAGCCTGCGTAAAACAGTCAGGGCTCGTTTGCTGGAGATGAAACATGTATTCTCAGAGAGTGATTTTACAGAAGCAATAAAGTTGATGGGGGTACAGCAACTAACCCTGTCCGGTGTTACATTTTTACTATACACTTTTTAAGTAAATATTTCCAAAAGCAATTTCGATAGCCAGTCCAATTTTAATAAGCCAGTTTGTGCTTACCAACCTATGTCTTCAATTTTATTTTCAGAAAAACTCACTTTACTACAATCGCTTGCAATAAAGCTCTCGTACCTGTTAACCGATTAGATTTAAGTAAGCGCCAGCCTACCGGATTTTCGGTGGGCTCTTCTACTTAAAGCAGACAGCTTTGAATCGTTAGTTTCCAATCGGCTATATGTTTTCTGCTGATCTGCTGTATATCTGGTCAATCGCTAATTAGCCGGCCTGCCGAATTTTAGGTGGGCTTTTTTGTTCACCTTATTTGCTACCGCATTTGTATTGTAACCTGCAATTAACACATCGCATAAATTAGTAAACTAAGTGAATTTTTCCTGTTTTATGCTAGTCCATTTCTCAACCGGTATTCACTTCAAATTACCATTCGGCCACAAGTGCATTTGCCGCATCTGCTAGTTGTTCTATTCTTGTGCCCACAAACAAACACAACTTATGAAAACGATGAATTTATCGAAGTTTACAATGGCATTAGTAATAGCAGGCGCTGCGTTGCTAAGTACTAGCTGCACCAAAAGCAAAGGGGCCACAAATGAAATAGAAGATACAAAACCAAGTGCCCCAAATCCGCACCAAATGAATGATCCAAGAATTGTAGGCGAATGGAAAAATGTAAGCGTATCTGACTTTACCTGGCAAAATGATTTTGGGGTAAACGGCGGCCCGCAAAACGGCTCGTACCTCGACTATAAAATTAGTGCTGATGGCTCCGGCACCTGCGTAAAGTATGTAACCACTTCTGAGCCTGGCAACACCTATTCTGTATTTCAGCGTACTTCCGGCTTTTTCAAGGCTAAACCCAACGGCGGCCCTGAAGGTTATTACGAATTTACGTATTGCCCCACCAGCGGCATTATAGAACTGTCGAAGAACGGTGTTACTACTAAAAGAAAGCTAACGAGTAATGAATTGTACCAAGAGGCTAACCCACACAGTGCCCGTGATTTTTTCCCGGCTTATAATATTGTACAACCCTCTGGGCCTACCTGGACAGACCCGCACCACTACATGTACTACAATTACACCGACAAAGATGGCAACCTGGTAACTACCTCCAGTGGTGCTGCTAAAGTAACCAGCATGGTAGATGTGTTGTAATGTAAAATCGTTATTGAATAGCTCGGTCATCATGTAGATACCGGGCTTTTTTATGGGTAAGGTTATTTATTAATCCCCGCATTTTACAAATTTGCTTTCTTCATTCTCCGCTATTTTCGCCGCCCCGAAAAAGATTTATTAGATGGAAGTTATAATAGAATTCAGTCAGCAGATTGCGGGTACACTTAACTTGAAAACAGCCCAGGTACAAGCCGTGCTGGAATTGTTTGAAGGCGGTGCTACCATACCATTTATAGCCCGCTACCGCAAAGACAAAACTGGCAACCTCGATGAGGTACAAATACAGCAGATACAGGAAGAGTCAAAGCGATTGCAGGAATTTACGGAGCGGAAAAGTTTTATTGAAAAAACAATTACCGAGCAGGGCAAAATGACTGAGGCTTTACAGGAAAAACTGAACAAAGCCACCACGCTTATCGAATTGGAAGACATTTACCTGCCTTACAAACCAAAGCGTAAGACCAAGGCCCAAACTGCCAGGGAGAACGGGCTGGAACCCTTGTCGCAGCTAGTATTGCAGCAGCAGGACGTTGACCTGCAAGCGGAAGCAGCCAAGTACATTACCGAAAACGTAAAAGATATAGATGCCGCCCTGCAAGGTGCCAGGGATATAATTGCTGAAACCATTAATGAAGATGCAGTTGTAAGAGCCAAAATGCGAAAGCTGTTTGAAGATACCGCCACTTTTAAAAGCACCGTGCTGGAAGACAAAAAAGAAGCCGCTGCCAAGTATAAAGACTACTTCGACTTCAGCGAACCGATTCATAAAATTCCATCGCACCGCATCCTGGCCATTCTTCGTGGCTTTTTGGAAGGCCACCTGCGAATGGGCATTGATGCCGTGGAGGAAAATGCACTGTACGAAATAGAAAAGCTATACGTAAAGGGAAGCCTGAACGGGAGCGTGGAGCAGGTAAAAAAAGCAGGCAAAGAAGCTTACCGACGTTTGCTACAACCCAGCCTCGAAAGCGAATTCCGCATGGCGCTAAAAACAAAAGCCGACGAAGAAGCCATTAATGTATTTGCAGAAAACCTGCGGCAGTTGCTGCTTAGCTCA
>CAXTDG010000046.1:3274-13961 GCA_964242675.1 uncultured Chitinophagaceae bacterium | reverse complement strand
GTTGTGCCATCTGCGGCCTTCATATCGAAGGCATGAAACCCGCAGACTTTTCTGCTAAATTATTTGAGCCCTACAGAATTCACACTACTGCTATTGACTGGGAAAATATTCATTGCGTACGCATTACACCGCATGTGTACACCACCCTGGCGGATTTGGATAAGCTGGTAGAAGCTATAACCGCTATTGCGAGAACGAGCCCCCTCTAAATCTCCCCCAATAGGGGAGACTTTAAACCGTAAAACTTTGTAATTTCTTTCTTCCTAATCGTCTTCGATTATATCTTCTCCATTTCTCTCCCCCGTTGGGGGAGGATAGGTGGGGCTGCTTTCTGGCCCAACATTTGGCTGCTAGCCTGTTATGAAACGCTATCTTTTACCTATATACAGTGCCGCCTTTATCCTCGTTTTTACAAGCTGTAAATCGCTTAATAAAACGCAGGCAGACACTGGCCGCAACAATGCTGGCCTAACCACTATTCTAGCTGATTTTAAAACTAATAATACCATGGCCGGCGCACTGATGGATGGCATGCTCACTGGTGATGCAGGCATTTACCTAAATAAACGGATGGATGATGAAGCCGGACAAATACAAAAGATGATTCCCGGAGCAGAAGTAAAACGAATTGGGCAGGGCATCAATATCACTTTCGAATCAGGTTTTTTGTTCGATAAAGGATCGGCTGAAATAGGGGGTGATGCTAAAGACAATTTGCAAAAGTTAGCTACCTTTTTTACTAATAATACAAACACAAAGATTTTAATAGAAGGCCATACTAGTAGGGATACCACACAAAATGTAAGCGAAGAAGCCAACCTAAAATTATCGGAGCAGCGGGCCATAGCAGTAAGCCATTTTTTTGAAGCAAAAGGTGTAAGTGCCAGCCGGGTTACAGAAAAATGGTATGGCGGCAGCCAGCCTAAATACGCTAATGATACAGAAGCAAATCGGGAAAAAAATCGTAGGGTTGAAATTGGATTGATAGCTGATGAAACTTTTAAAAAGATGGCACAGGATGCTAAAAAGGGCAAGTAAATTATTTCAGAACTTTCAACCTATAGCCAACATTTTTTTTACAGCATCTTTCCGCTGGCGGGATACGGGAATTTTTTCGTTATCGTTTAAAACGATCGTTCCTTCATTGAGGTAATTGACAATGAAATTGCGATTGATTAAATGGGATTTATGAACCCGCATAAAATTGTGATTCACTAAAATTTCCTCGTACTCTTTAATAGTTCTGGCACTTAGGTGTTTGCGGTTGTTGGTCAGGTAAAAGCAGGTATAATTTCGTTCGCCTTCGCACCGGATCAGTTCGTCAACCTTTACAAAAAATGTTCCTTCGATGGTGGGGATAGCCAGGTTAAAATCATCCTTTTGTTTAGCTTTCAAATTATTCAACAGGTTCTGGTAAAGTCCTTCAAAATCGTTGGAACCCAATTGCTTTTCCAGGTGCCGCTGTATCGCCGCTTTTAATTCTTCTTCATCAATGGGCTTCAGCAAATAATCTAATGCACTAAAACGAATGGCCTGTATAGCATATTCGTTATAAGCCGTAGTGAAAATGACATCAAAGTTTTTGTTCGGTATTTTTTTTAGCAGTTCAAAGCCGGTTACCTCCGGCATCACAATATCCAGGAACACCAGGTGCGGCTGAAACTGTTCGATCATGGCAATGGCTTTCATTGCATCTGTTTCAATAATCAGTTGCGTAATTTCAGGATTGTTACGCTCAATCATCAAGCGTAAAACGTTAGCTGCCAGCGGCTCATCATCAATTATAATGGCTTTTATCACAGCGAAAAGATAAGTGCAAAATTTATAATTTACTAGCCAGGCTATCTTTTGCAGATTCCTTACCGCTTATTCTACCGGCATTACTACTTCTACTTTTGTACCAGTACTATTGCCATTTTCGTCTGTAAGGTCTATAATATGAATGCCGACCAGATGATCGTTTCCTTCTTCGAGCAACGCCAATCTTTCTTTTACCAGCTTCATCCCAAACGATTGGTGCGGAATAAGTTCTTGTCGGGAAGCCGCAATCTCTGCTGCCTTTTTTCTACCAATACCATTATCTGTTACGATGCACATAAGGTGATGATCGTCTAGTAATGCAAACGAAATATGTAAGATTCGTTCGCCTTTTTTGCTGGATAAACCATGCTTCAAAGCGTTCTCCACAAAAGGCTGAATAATCATGGAAGGAATCCAGACGGCTTCTGTTTCCAGATCATCTTCCACTTCAATCGTGTAGCTAAACTGACTGCCCAACCGAAGTGCCTCAATAGATAAATAAGGCTCCAGCATTTCTATTTCATTTGCCAGTGTAATTCTGGAATGCTCCGTTTGGTGCAATACCATTCGCAACAGTTTAGAAAAGCTGGAAAGGTATTTATTGGCATTGCTAAAATCATTTTGCAGGCTAAAATGTTGAATGCTATTCATAGCATTAAAAATGAAGTGTGGGTTCATTTGTGCCCGTAGTGCTTTCAATTCCAGCGTAGCCAGTTTACGTTTATGTTCTGCTATTTGTAGTAGTGCCTGTTGCTTGCTTTCTTCAGCTTGTATGGCTACAATTTTCACCGCACAAATGGATGCGATATTGGTAAAGATGGAAAGATGCTTTTCCTTGTAAAAATTCTTTCGGGTATGCTCCGAATCAATAACGCCTAACAATTTACCCTCATACATGATGGGTACGGTAAGCTCCGATAGTCTTACTTCATCATCCACTACATAGCGATCATCTCTAGAGGTGTCTTTTATTATTTCACCTTTGCCATTGGCAGCCACACAGCCTACAATGCCCTGGCCCAGGGCTCGTTCTACCGGGTTGTATATCTCATGTCCTTTTGGATTTTTTGGTCCGTATGCAGCTTTTTGCACCAGTATATTTCTATTTTCATCCAGCAGGTAAATAACACAATCTATCAGGCCTAAATTAGCAATGCAATTCTTCGTTACGCTCCAAAGCATTTCTTCAATATTCTTTTGCCCGTGCATAGCCGTTGAAAAATAATTGATGGCTTGCTCTATTTCCAGTTGCTCTTTTTGCTGATTAATTTCCTTTTGTTTCTTTTTAAAGAACCAGTAAATAACCAATGCCAGTAAAGAAAAACAAAGTGCTCTAAACCAACCCGTTTGCCAGAAAGGCGGCATAATATGAAATGGAACAACAAGGGTTTGCTTTACTTCATTTCCATAAACATCAATAGCTTTAATTGTAAGCTGGTAATTGCCCGGCTGCAATGAATTGAAAGTAATCTCTGAACGATTCCCTAAGGCAATCCATTTTTCTTCAACCCCTTTTAAGCAGTAGAAGTATTTTACTTTCTGTGGCTCGGCAAATTCCAAAAGACCGAATCTGAAATACAGGCGGTTTTGGGTGTAATCCAAATGAAGTAGTGTTTTGTCGGAAGTGTCAATTGCTGTTTCGTTCACTTCAATCATGTTTAAACGAAGCTGGCGTTGTGGCAATTGTCTTTTCAAAAATCCATCAGGATCAATATTGATGAGTTTGCCACCAAATAAAAAGTAGATATGGCCATCTGCCGCTTCTAAGGAACTTCCAAAATAATCACTGAGTTTATCGGGTGATTCTGTAAATACATTGATGAACGTGTTCTTGAGCGGATCGTATAAATTAACGCCGCCCATAGAGCCTACCCAAAGCCTGTTTTTAGAATCAGCACAAAGCGTAAAAGTGAAGTCGTGTAGCAAGCCATTTGCTATGGTGTAAATAGAAATGCTATCTGTTTTCAGAGTGTATTTGAGAAGTCCGTTTTGAGTGGTAATCCAAACGTTGCCATTGCCATCGTCTGCCACATCTCTTGTGTTGGCATATAAAAAATTTACCTTGCGTAGCTTGTCTACAATATACATGGTGTCGGTAGCTAAATTTGCCATGTTTCGCCTTGCTAAATCGCCATTCTCTGTAAGGTAGTACAAGTGCTTTCCATCCTTTGATGCACATAACTGTTTCGAGTAACCGAGGCTCGGTATTTCCTCCAGTTGTGGGGTGCTGTTGTAGTAATAAATTTTTCCGTTTGTTTTTTTGAAGTAGATGGACTGGTCATTTCTTTTGTACATCCAAACAGTTCGGTAATGAATGTTTTCCAAAGCTTTATAAACATCCGTTTGAGGTGCTTTTACAGTGATCTTATGTGAACTCGTATCTACTTCCAGAAAAGTCGTTTTAGTGCTGATGAGTATTTTTCCGTCGTTCTCTACCAGCACATGAGCATAGTTTTTAACAGCGGTATCCGTTACCGGAAAATAGCGGTTGTTGCCACTGAAAACATTATACTGAAATAAACCGCCAGTGTTGTAGGGGATGTAGATATTTCCTTTCTGATCCTGAGAAATAAAGCCAGCTATATAGTTAATGGTAGTAAATTCTTTTGCCTCACTCAAGTAGTGCTGCTTTACAACATTGTCGTAATAATTAATGATGAAGATGCCATTGTTAGTGGTCACCCACATACGATGCAGGTAGTCTTCACAAAGTGAATAAATGTAATCTGTAGCAATGATGCTGTTGTTGTCATTGTACCGGATGGGCGTGAACTGGTGTGTAGCTGCATTGAAATAAAGAATACCTCCATTCCGAAATCCCATCCAGATATTTCCTTTATAATCAGCAGCTATTGAATAGCAGCATTTCCAGGAATTAACGGGTAATTCAAAAGGAAAAGAATCAATTTTTTCTGTGAGGATATTATACTTCATCAGCAAAGAATTTTTTGCAATGAAGTATAAGTTGTGAGCTGAATCAACACAGATATCCGTATTGGCATTGCTGTTATTATCACCACCCAAATTGAAGATTGGTTTGTTCAATGGATTGTGAAACCGGTGAATAAACTGGTGGGTTTTATAATCGTAAAAGGCTAGCCTGCAGTTGGTAGCCATCCATATTCCGCCGGCAGTAGTATAAGTACTTTTATAATTAATATCTGTTTCTGGCAAGCCGTTACCCGATCTTTCATTATTAGCAATCTGCCGGTACTTTCCTGTTGTATAATCAATTACAAACATGCCCAGGCCCGATGTCATCCAGATGCTATCATCCTTATCCTGGAAAATGCTGTAGATCCAGCCAATATTATCATCGTTCGCCTTTTCACTTCTTACCTTGTAATGCGTAATCTTACCCGTTGCCGGATTTATTTTATCTAATCCGCCGGTAGTGCCAGCCCATATAAATCCTAGTCGGTCTTCAAACACAGGGTGTATTTCATTGCTGCTAAGGGAGTTTGAATCCTTGTCGGATTTAGTGTAGACTTTTATGGCAGTGCCTTCATGTTTGTGTAACCCGGCATAGCTACCAAACCACATATTGTTCTGATGGTCTTTCATAATAACCGTCAGTTGGTGTGTAGCTAATCCCTGGCTGGTCGTTACCTGATAACTTGTTTGCGCCTGCCCCTTAACGAAAGCTATTAAAAGGAATAGGAGACAGGAAAAATATGTGCGGTAATTAGCTTTCAAGTAGAAGGATAAATATAAATATTGACGAATAGACAGAAGCTTATTTTAAAAAGAGATGGCACACCATTGTAGTAGATGTACCATCTATTATGATCTTGTGTGTAGTGGTTTGTTTTAAGGGTATAAATTAGTGTCTTTCAAATAAGTAATGAATTGAACTGCTGATAGAAAATTTATTGCATCAATTGAAACCTATTTCGATTCTATTTTCCTAGCCGTTTTATCAGGGCTGCAATTTTGATTTTTTTTTTTGGATTTATTACATTACCGGCTCTGCATAGATTGTTTCTTTTTGAGCAGTTATCATGGCGTTCGCTAATACAGTGTACACTTCCGTCCAGGCAGCTTTTAATTCTGTGTTCCAGTGTTCACCCAAGCCCTTTTCAAGCGTCCATAGCAGGGCAGTGCCAACGGCTGTATAGTGGGCTTCTTTTACGCCATATTGCGTATGGCGCTTTGCCAGTTTTGCTACTTCATCTATTATATCATCCAGTTTGTCCAGTTTTGAAATAATGTAGCCCAACATGCTTAATAGTTTCTTCGACTGCTCTGCCATAGATGTTCTGCTGAACATCGGTTTCACATTCGGCGCTATTTCGAAAAGTCGGTTGTAAAACAAACTGCCAACTGTTTCCATATCAATTTTGGCTACAAGGCCCCAGCTGTTTTTAACCAGGTTTATCGTATTTGATTTCATGATATCTGATTGTAAGGCTTTTATTATTTTATGAGTTGTATGGTTTTTATAGAGTTGTGTTCCGGCAAGTAGAGATAAGGTTGTTCAACAAACTGTAGCAACAGGTTGAATGGTTGCTACTAAGTAAGATTGCCCGTGTAATAGCAGAGATTTACCATGAAATTTCTACCGGTCGGGCTCATGTGGTCCACCCCGTTAAAAAAGCCAAACGTCATGTAGCGGCTACTCTCAAATGTTACCGGGTAATATTGGGGTGCCAAAAGGAAGTTTCCGATTAATGTATTATTGGTAAGTGTGTCTGCGGCAGCATACTGACCTGCCCCCAGCACAGCAGCAGGATAAAGGCTTACGGATGGCGTAGTGGAAGGAACAGGAATGGCATAAGGCTGGTGATAAACAGCGCATGTCATATCCGATGCATGGAAACCGCAATCACTAAACTGTGCTGCATTTGACCAATTGGCTGTATTGCCTAATTTTTCTGCTAATAGCAAGCCGCCCATACCCAATAAAAGAACTGGCTTGCCGGCATTTTTAATAGCATCTGCTTCTTTGCTTTTCCACGAGCCTGCACCTATAGCGTCGGTGTTGTGGTCTATTACAATTAGTTTGTAATGGCTGTAATCTGTGGCCGCAGCTTTCCCTTGCTCAATCAGGGTTACATTACAATTATTGTTTTCCAGCAGATTTTTAAATGCTGTTCCACTGGTACTATCTGCCTTATAGATATAGGCGATATTGTTTTTCAAAAAGAGGGGCGTTTTTTCCATTTTGATTTTAGTTTTTTGTTTTAATGATTTAAGAGGGGTTATTTTATTTTTTGTCTGAGTTCTTCTATCGAAGCTTGTAATTGTGCAATCATTTGTTGTTGTTCCTGCATGGCTTTTACCAGGGGCACTACGAATTGGGAGTAGGCCAGTGCATAATGGTCATGCTCGTTTTGTGGCTTTTGTACACCACTGAAATTGTATCCTATGTTTTTGGCTGTTTCTTCTACCTGCTGGGCGCTGAAGCCGCTGTACAAAATGGCTTCTTTGTCGGTGATAGCTTGTTGTGCCGTTCCTTTAAACAGTGTATCGGCCCCTTGCCCATAAATAAATCGGTTCAGCTTCTGCACATCCATATTGTACACAATGGGTTGCAGCTTCAAAATGAAATCAAGACCATGTATTTCGGGCTGTACGTTTTTCTTGAAGCGGATGTCGCTAATATTTACAAAGTCTGCATAGCCACCAATAGCGGTGACGGCTGTATTCCCTACCCGTACCTGGTTAGAGGCAGTAAAAGCTGCTGTTTGCCCAATGGCGGTAGAGTTGGAGAAAGCACCCGAACCATTGACCGGACCTGCATTGGTACCTATGGCTGTATTATTATTGCCAGATACATTATACTGCATTGCCTGAAAACCTACTGCTACGTTGGCCTGGCCTGCGTTCGTATTCACTAACGAGTAGCAGCCTACTGCTGTGTTCCAGTTGCCCGTAGCAAATACAGCAGCGCTGTAGCCAATAGCTGAATTATAGCTCCCACTTTCATTCGTTACTAATGAATTGGCTCCTATTGCTGTATTGTAAATGCCTGATTCATTAGATGCTGAAGCACTATAGCCGGTGGCTGTGTTGCCAAATCCCGACGTATTGTACCTTAATGAACGGGCACCGGATGCTGTATTTCGATAACCGGTTGTATTGTCATACAAACTATTAAAACCTACGGCTGTGTTATCGGTGCCTCCGTAGTTAGCGTAAAGCGCTTTTGAACCAACCGCTACATTCCTCACCGGATCAATACCCTGTACAAGCACTGAACCAACAGCATATAAAGCAGAATCGCCAATGGCAACCTGATTACTGTAATAACTATTAAAATACAAAGCAGCTGTGCCGATGGCAACATTACTGTAGCCATTTAAGCTCCCGGTCATGGTTCTCATACCAAGTCCTACATTACCTGTGGCCGGATTGATACCACCTGCAGATATATTATTTGCCCGAAAACGAATGGGCTGGTTATCCGTAGTTCCAATAAAATTGTTGCTCTCCGAAATATTTGCATTACCAGTGATAGACCAGGTACTTGCGGTAACACTTGTAGTAGAAAGCTGAACCCAGGAAGGACTTCTCCAGAAATAAAAACCAGGCGTTACAGCAAGGCTGCCGCTGCCATTAGTAGCCGTATTGTATATCAGCAATGAATTGGCAGGCGATGGAATCGTAGCAACATCTGTATTGCTCAATAAGGCAACACGAGGAATCAGCATTCCTTTGTTGGCGCTGCTTATATCCAACATGGCGCTGCTGGCAGCCGGCGAAGAAGTGGCATTGATAGCTACCTGTGTATTAGCGGTGTACGAGGCTGCTAGTAAAAGAATAGTAGTAAGTGTTTTCATGTCAGCGTTTTTTGCTGACACAAATGAACTACTGTAAAAAAGCCTGTACAATTAACAGAGTTGAACAGCAGACTTTATTTATCAAACGGTAATTGGAAGTATGTTACTAGTATAATTATCTGTAAATACAGAAGCGTAGAACATTTATAATTTAATAATTGAAACAATAAGCTAGGTATTAAGCAAATGACAATTAGCTAAAAACAAAAACTCCGAAGCCTTTACAGACTTCGGAGTTTTTAATATAAAAAGAAAAATGAATTATGCTTCAGCACCCATTTTCTTAGAAGTGCGTTTGCGTTCTTCTTCATCCAGAATCACTTTACGCAAGCGGATGCTTTTTGGTGTTACCTCAATGCACTCATCCTGCTGAATGTATTCCATACACTCTTCAAGCGTCATCAGTGTTTTAGGAGCAATGCGGCTGGCATCATCACTACCACTGGCACGGTGGTTGGTCAGTTTTTTAGGTTCAGTAGCATTTACTACCAAGTCTCCTGGTTTGATGTGCTCAGCTATTATCTGGCCTGCATATACTTCTTCACCTGGCTCAACAAAGAAGGTTCCTCTTTCCTGTAGTTTATCAATAGAGTAACCGGTTGTTTTTTCCTGATTTTTAGAAAGCAACACCCCATTGCTGCGGCCCGGAATAAATCCTTTCCAGGGTTTGTATTCATTAAAACGGTGTGCCATTACTGCTTCACCAGTTGTGTTAGTAAGCATTTGGCTACGCAGGCCAATCAAACCACGGCTGGGGATATATAACTCAAGGTGTTGCATTTCACCCTTGCTTTCCATAATCAGCATTTCACCTTTCCGTTGTGTTACCAGGTCAATCACTTTACCGCTAAATTCCTGTGGCACATCTACCACCAGTACTTCATACGGTTCGTTCTTTCTTCCATCTATTTCCTTTACAATTACCTGCGGATTACCAATGGTCATTTCATAGCCTTCCCGACGCATCGTTTCAACTAATACGCTCAGGTGCAAAATACCACGACCAAACACCAGGAATTTATCGGCATCGTCTGTGTCTTCAACACGTAGTGCCAGGTTCTTTTCCAGTTCCTTCATCAGGCGGTCACGAATGTTGCGGCTGGTAACAAACTTGCCTTCCTTACCAAAGAATGGTGAGTTATTGATGCTGAACTGCATGTTCATGGTAGGCTCATCAATAGAGATAACCGCCAGTGCTTCTGGGTTTTCAAAATCGGCAATGGTTTCGCCAATGTTGAAATCCTCAATACCATTTACAGCACAAATATCACCGGCTGATACTTCAGTTACTTTCTTTTTACCCAGGCTTTCGAACACGTACAATTCTTTGATACGCATTTTCTGGAAAGAACCGTCCAACTTGCAAAGGCTGATGGGCTGCCCTTCTTTAATGGTACCACGAGCTACTTTTCCTACCGCAATACGGCCAAGGAAAGCAGAGTAGTCCAATGAAGTAATCTGCATTTGCAGGGTACCTGCTGGGGTTGGTGGTGGTGGTACATATTTCAAAATACCATCCAACAGCGGGAAAATATTGTCAGTAGGCGTTAGTGAATCGTTGAACCAACCTTGTTTGGAAGAACCAAAATAAGTTGGAAAATTCAGTTGCTCTTCAGTAGCATCCAGGTTAAAGAACAGTTCGAAAACCGCATCGTGTACTTCATCGGGGCGACAGTTTGGTTTGTCTACCTTATTAATGATTACGATAGGTTTCAGGTTCAGTTGCAGGGCTTTTTGCAGTACAAAACGAGTCTGCGGCATGGGTCCTTCAAAAGCATCTACCAGCAGGCAAACACCATCCGCCATCTTCAATACCCGTTCAACCTCACCGCCAAAGTCGGCGTGGCCTGGAGTATCTATCACGTTAATCTTAACGTCTTTGTACATTACCGAAATGTTCTTACTCAAAATGGTAATGCCTCGTTCTCTTTCGAGGTCGTTATTATCCATTATCAGATCACCGGTTTCCTGATTAGCCCGGAAAACGTTGGTGCTGTGTAAAATTTTGTCAACAAGGGTGGTTTTGCCATGGTCTACGTGGGCAATGATGGCAATGTTCCGGATATCCATTATAACTTTTTTTAAAAAAATGCCGCCTTAGTGAA
>CAXTDG010000046.1:1521-3264 GCA_964242675.1 uncultured Chitinophagaceae bacterium | reverse complement strand
AGTGAAGGGGCAGCATGATAGTATTAAATCGTTTTTCGATTCAGCGGCGAAAGTACGACGTATCATCCGGCTGGCAAGGCATCAACAGGAAGTTTTACAGGTAATGACAGATGTTTAACGAAAAAATATTGTAATGGCAGATAAATAGAAGACAACAAATTAGGAGTTGGCACTAACTTATTGAAATGAGAAGTAAATGAAGTTGTTGTATTTGGCTCGAATAAAAAAGTAGATACGTAAGCATAGCCTTTACAATAAATGCTTGTTTCTGTTTTGTTGAACCCAAGTCAGTTCTATAATTTTTAGATGCATTATCAACTTCCATCTTCCGGCATACATTTTACATAGCCTTACTAAAACAAATACTATGGAACAGGATAAAGAAAAATCGGAAGCAACCGGCAAAGAGGTTAAGTCGTCGAACGATGGTACCGACAGAGGTTATAACGAAAAAAATCCGGGTCAACCAGAGGGTGCCTTTGAGCCGGACAATGCCGATGAAGAACCAAAACCCACCACTAAAGAAGAGGTGCGAAAATCATAAAGAATCGATAGTGAAAAGGAGTGCTATTTTAGCCTCCTTTTTTTATTATAGCCAGATGAGCACAAGCATACGCCACAAGATAATTTACCTCATAAACCCTATTTCCGGTACGGCTAGCAAAGGAAAATTACAACTACTCATTCAGCAACAAACGGAAGCAGCAGGCATCCCATTTCAGATTCTTCCATCGGTAGCCGATGGTAATTACGAGTATCTGATTCCCCTGATACAGCAGGGCGGCGTAACAGATATAGTGGTGTGCGGTGGCGATGGAACCGTGAATGCATTGGCTGCGTCGTTGCAAGGTATTACTGTAAATATTGGTATCATCCCCCTGGGTAGTGGGAACGGCCTGGCCCTAACGGCTGGTATACCACGGGATCTAAATCAAGCCCTGCAGATTATTTTCAACGGAAAAAGCCTTGCCATAGATGGTTTCACCATTAACAACCGGTTTAGCTGTATGCTTAGCGGAATTGGGTTTGATGCACAGGTAGCCTATTATTTTTCGCTGCATAGCCGCAGGGGGCTGCTCACTTACACACAAGTATCCATTACCCAGTTTTTTAGAGCCGGTTTTTACCCTTTCCAGATTACGTTGCCCGGTTTTTCTTTTTCTACTGAGGCCTTTTTTATAAGTGTAGCTAATAGCAGCCAGTTTGGAAACAACTTTACCATCGCCCCGCAGGCCAGCCTTACAGATGGTTTGCTGGATATAGTAGTGGTACAAAAAATGAGCAAACTGCGCCTGCCATTTGCCGTATGGCAACAGATAGCCGGTAAAAATAAAGTGCAGCAATTTTTAGACGAAACAGGCACCAATCACATTTTGTATTTTCAAACACCCCACCTGCAAATAGCTAATCCGCAACTAGCGCCGTTACACATAGATGGCGACCCGCAGGCCACCGCTTCGCATTTCGATATTCAAATCATCCCCAAAGCATTCCGGCTGTTAGTACCCTAGAAAAGTCCGAAGACCATAAAACAGCCGTTTAAAGTTTAAGGTCTAAAGTTTAAAGTTCTGCGGTTGTGACGTTGCTGGTTTTCCCATCACGGGTGGCACTCTTTTTAGCGTTTTCTTTTTGAGCCGGGCTATTATCTATCCATTGAACTTTTGCAGCGTTGGCACCGTTCAAGTGTTGTGCTACTATCGGGCTACAATGTAG
The DNA here is from genome assembly GCA_964242675.1 of uncultured Chitinophagaceae bacterium. Classification (GTDB taxonomy): domain Bacteria; phylum Bacteroidota; class Bacteroidia; order Chitinophagales; family Chitinophagaceae; genus JAZKFT01. The sequence goes on along the minus strand of CAXTDG010000046.1, from coordinate 1,551 downwards.
GGCGAACCTATGTGTTCGCCCTGATAAGAC
>CAXTDG010000046.1:0-1511 GCA_964242675.1 uncultured Chitinophagaceae bacterium | reverse complement strand
ACAATGTTCGAAACCGTTTTGCAACAGAACGTTATACGACTAGGGCAGACACATAGGTCTGCCCCTACAACATGCAACGCTCAAAATCGCTTTGAGAACTTTGCACAAAAGAAAACGAACATCAATTTTATTTCGAAAAAAGAACCAAACAGTGTAGTGCTATAATGTGATTTGCTCAACAGCTTCCACCACAGCCTTTGCCATCGCTTCACTTACATCCAGGTGAAACACAAACCGCACCCCTTGCTTCGAAATGGGCAGGCACAAAATATTGTGTTGCTTCAGTTGCTCTACCAGCGCTGCTGCGGTGTAGCCTTCGTGCAGTTCAAAAATGACGATGTTGGTTTCAACCGGTAAAATACTTTTTACAAATGGCTTTTGGGCCAGCACTGCCGCAGCTTGTTGGGCATGAGTATGGTCTTCCGCCAGCCGGGCAATATTATTTTCCAAAGCATAAATACCCGCCGCTGCCAGGTAGCCTGCCTGCCGCATACCACCACCTAATCTCTTGCGTACCCGTCGGGCTTCTTTTATAAAATCTTTGTTGCCTAACAATACACTACCTACCGGCGTACCCATTCCTTTGCTCAAGCAAATAGAAATACTATCGAAGGCCTCACCGTATTGTTTAGGTGTTTCGCCTTTCGCCACCAATGCATTAAAGAGTCGGGCACCATCCAGATGTAGCCCCAGGCCATGCTGCTGGCAAACGGTTTTTATTTCCAGTATATCATTAAAATTATAGCAGGCACCACCGCCCCGGTTAGCAGTATTTTCCAAACTCACCAGCCGGGTACGGGCTTTATGAATATCATCTGGATTAACAGCTTCCACTACTTGCTGGGCTGTGATGCGGCCCCGGTCGCCTTTTACAGTGCGTACCTGGCTGCCACTGTTGAATGCAATGCCGCCGCCCTCGTAAATGTACACATGGCTTAGCTCGTCGCAAATCACTTCATCGCCGGGGCGGGTATGCACGTTAATACCAATCTGGTTGGTCATAGTACCGCTGGGGCAAAACAGTCCGGCTTCCATTCCAAACAGATCGGCACTCATTTCTTCCAGCTTATTGATAGACGGGTCTTCGCTAAAAACATCATCGCCCACCGGCGCAATAAACATAGCCTGTAGCATAGCAGGTGTAGGTTTGGTAAACGTATCGGAACGCAGGTCAATTGGTTGGTTGGTATCAGTCATTCGTATTTGTCTTTTGGTTATGGCAAAATAGTGCTTGTAATCAGCCTATTTATTGGTACAACAATACTAACAGAAATTGGATCTGGTTTCTCTAAAAAATCAGATGCTTATTACCATTCATCCTCAGGATGCATATCAGAGAAAATTTGGATAACCGTTTATCCGGCAATTAATATTTCGTTGGCTAATCTGCTGTAATGCACTACAGCGTTGGTTTTTGCTATAGAAACGGCTTTGCTTTTACTAAATCCTTTTACCACTCATAACAATGGGGCTTTTGCTGTATGTCATTCATCACCAAGCATGTACTATGC
>CAXTDG010000045.1:0-14028 GCA_964242675.1 uncultured Chitinophagaceae bacterium | reverse complement strand
GCATAAAACGAATGGTTTTTAAATCCCACGGTTATATATCGGCAGTGGGTACTTCTGTTTAGTATATTTTTGTCTCAATTACTGGTGAAAAGATTTGGTACCATACTACTGCTTCTGCTGATTCTTCAATACACATTCGGGCTTTTTACGGTGTACTTGTGGAATAGCCTTGCTATAAAGCAAAGCATGAAAGCTGCTATTGCAGCAGGTTCGTTTCAGCCTAATCAGGTAATTACTATTTCGCTACAAAACCCTACACAGCCCGAAGCCAAACGCTGGCAGCAGGATGAAATAAGCATCAACGGGAAGATGTACGATGTAATATCTGCTCAGCAGGCAAATGGAAAGCTGACCCTGAAATGTATTTGTGATGAAGATGAAAATTTGCTGATAGCCACTTATAAGCAAGCTGCAGAAGAGGGGCATAAAAGTTCTCCTCAAAAAAGCAATGTCAGCCTTAAAAACGTTTTTTCTCCGTTCGTTATTAATAATGGGGTCATTTGCTTTTTTCGGATGGAGGTAAGCAGTGCACCTCAGCTATTACAGTACCAAACTGTAGGTATGGAGCCTTTGTTTGAAGGCGTTCCAACTCCGCCACCCCGGCAAGTATAGCTTCTCATTTTTCATTTTTATTTCTATTACTACTGCATTCAGTGGGTAGGCCGCTATCTGCTGTTTACGCAGCACTCTATTTATTATTATCAAAATCAGCCCGCAACCAGGTTCTGTAAACCAGGTTGGTTTGTATGGCTAGTTTCAACCAAAAAACTGCATGAAACATTTTATTACAACCCTTTTCTTCCTAAGTACTTTTATTACAACAGCCTTTTGTCAATCATCTTTAAAAGGAAAAATATCTGATGCCAGCACTGGCAAGCCATTAGCTGGTGCCACCATAAAATCAAGCGCCGGAACTACCGTTACAGATTTCGATGGAAATTTTTCGCTACCCTGCAGCGGGCAAGCTTCTAAACTCACCATTTCTTTTGTAGGCTATGAAGGTATGGAGCAGTCGGTAAAAGGCTGCAATGAAACAGTAGCCGTATCTCTAAAGCCGCAGAATCCTGCTTTGTACGAAGTGGAAGTTACCTCCACTTCCAGCACTAATAAATCCATTTTATACCAGCCCTCCTCTGTTACTAAACTAACTAATACCGAACTGAAAAGAGGGACCGGTTTGTTTTTGGATGACGCTATTAATAACAATGTGCCTGGCGTAACTATGAATCGTCGGGCCGTTTCTTCCGGTCAACAGTTCAACATCCGGGGCTATGGAAATGGCTCAAGAGGCCCAAGGGGTGTTAGCAGTAATTTTGATGGGCAGGGGTATAAAGTTTATTTAAACGGCATTCCCGTAACTGATGCAGAAGGCATTACTACACTGGACGATATTGATTACGGTTCAATTGGGAATGCAGAAATAGTGAAGGGACCGGCCGGTACCTTGTATGGTTTAGCTATTGCAGGTGTTGTAAATTTAAGTACCGTAAAAGCAGAACCTGGTAAAACCTCAATAGGCCAGCAGGTTTTGGTTGGTAATTACGGGTTACAACGTTACACCACACAATTGCAAATGGGTGGTGAGCATTCTTCTATCCTCATTAATTACGGCCATCAAAAATCAGATGGATTTACGATTCATAACAAATCGAAAAAAGATTTTGTAAACGTAATTGGTAGTTTTCAACCCAATGCAAAACAAACTGTGAGTTTCTATGGTGGCTACACCAATAGCTATGATGAACGGAGCGGTGAGTTGACTATCAATCAGTATGAATCCGGGGATTTTGCCGGAAACCTCGATTACATAAAAAGGAATGGACATAGCCAGGTTTACACTGCAAGAGCAGGTGTTGGCCATAATTATATTTTCAACAACTGGCTCTCTAACATGACCACGGTATTTGCAACCGGATTCAACAGCAACGCAAGTTCTGCCGGTGGATGGACAGATAAGTCTTCAACCAATTTTGGAATACGTTCAACCTTCACTACTAAATTCAATTTCAAAAAGGGCATCAGTTTAAGTGGACTTACAGGTGTGGAATCTCAGCGCCAGAATGCAACAACAATTGGGTACACGATGGTGAAAGACCCACGTGATACAGCCGCCAACTGGTACTGGGGCAATCCTTATTACTGGATTCTGGGTGCTTCTACTTCAAATGTGTATACTACCACTGCCACCACATCCCTATTTACTGAGTGGACGCTGGCGTTGCCAAAAGACTTCTCTATCACCGCAGGAGTGGGTATAAGCAATATGAAACTGGCATTGGATGATCGTTTTTATGTAGCTAATAAACCAATGCATTTTGATACTTCTTATAAAGGAATGGTATCGCCACATGTTGCCATCAATAAAGTATTCAACAAACACTTCTCTGCTTATGCTTCTTACAGTAAGGGGTATAAGGCGCCGGTAACATCTTATTTTTACATTCCGTTTGCTGCAACCAATTCTGCAACAGGCGTTATAGACCGCAACCTAAAGCCGGAAATCGGAAACCAATTTGAGGTTGGAACAAAAGGATCATTGCTAAAAGATAAGTTGTCCTATCAACTGGCACTCTTCAACGCTATATTCTCTAATAAGATGACGGTAATTGCGGTTCCAAATCCAAATAATAGCGCTACTTTATACACGTACGTCGTAAATGGTGGAAAGCAGGACCACAAAGGGATTGAAGCCTCGATAAAATATGCTGTAGTTAATTCTGAAAAAGGATTTTTTACCAATATTTCACCATTCTTCAATTTTACCTATTCTGATTATACTTATAAAAATTTCGTATTTCAATCAACGGTTAAAAGTGTAGTGACTCCAACGAAGGATTCTGCGGTTAATAAAGATTACAGTGGCCATACCGTTCCGGGTGTTTCCAAAAGTGTATTTAATCTTGGCGTAGATATCAATACAAAGCCAGGGTTTTACGCAAATGCAACATGGTCTTACAGAGATAAGCAGGAGGTGACTTCTTTGGGCACCAATACAGGAGAAACAATTGGTACAAAAACAACATACACATCAAATTATAACACTTACACAGTTACTGCTGCTCCGTACCACATTGGCAGTTATAGTTTATTGAATGCCAAGGTAGGGTACATGCATAGTTTTGGGAAAATTACCCTGGATGCCTATTTTGCAGTTAATAATATCGCTAAAACTAAATACCCGATCATGATATTTGTGAATCAGTTTCCTGATAGCTATATCGCTGGTCCTAAAAATGCCAACCTTTTTGGTGGCCTGAATCTTAAATACAATTTGTAATACATCATCCTTCAAAGGGCAGTCATTTTATGGCTGCCCTTTTTAATTATTATCATGAAAAAAATAAGCGTTTTAATTACGTTGTCTTTTTTAATTTCATCCTGTGGCCGCTTTGGCAATAGAGAAAGTGCTGATAAAAAAAATCAGCGTATTGTATGCGTTAGTAAGCACCTCACGGAAATGATGTTTGCCCTAGGGCAGGGCCACAACATTGTAGCCTGCGACCTTAGCAGCACCTACCCTGATAGTGCTAAACTGTTGCCTACTGTAGGTTACCACCGTATTCTTAGCGCCGAGGGCATCATTTCGCAAAAGCCGGATTTGGTGATGCACAGCAATGATATTGGCCCCGAAAACGTGATCCCCCAAATGAAGAAAGCCGGACTAAATGTGAAGGCTTATGGTGGCGCTAACACCCTCGATAGTGCCAAACTTTTGCTTACTCAATTAGGTGATGAATTTGGTGCACGGGCAAAAGCCGATTCCATCAATAAAAAGCTGGATGCTGATATGCAGGCCGTAGCTGATGCAGAAAAAAGACTAGCTGTAAAAGATACTCCCAGCGTAATGATCATTCATTTTGGCCGGGCCAACAATGTGTATTTTGTAATGAGCGGCCGCAAAGGCCCCGGCGATAAAATGATACAGTATGCTGGTGGCAAACCGGTGAAGTATGATGCCAAAGGTGCCAGAGAACTCAGCGCCGAAGCCGTAGCCACCGCCAACCCCGACATCATTATTGCTACCGACTATGGCTACGACCGCATGGGCAGTGTAGATAAGTTCAAAACGGTGCCCGGCGTAGGACTAACCAATGCCGCAAAAAACAATCGCATCTATCGTTTCGAAGAGCATGACCTTATTTACTTTGGACCTCGTAGTGGCCAGAATATTTTGGCCTTAATGAAACTCATTCACCCGGAAGCGAAATAACATAGCCCACTCTTGAAAGGGTGGGATTACAAAAATGCGGTACAAACTTTTTATTGTTCTTTCTGCTTCGCTGTTGTTCATTACGCTACTAGCTGCTATTGCATTTGGTGCCGTTTCTATTTTGCCTGCCGAAATGCTTTCCGCCGTGCAGCACTGGTGGCGGGGTAAAGACCCGGCCAGTATTTATGAAGGCGTTTTTATCCAGATACGTTTACCACGGGTATTGCTATGTGCCATCACAGGTGCCATTTTATCAGTTAGCGGGGTATTGATGCAGGGCTTATTTCGTAATCCCATTGTAGACCCCGGATTAATAGGGACCAGTGCTGGTGCCGCTTTTGGCGCATCGCTGGTATTTGTTTTATCTACAGGGTTAAGTCCTCAATTTAAAAGTTTGGCCGGTCCATTACTGGTGCCGCTGGCGGCATTTGTGGGTGGGCTGCTGGCTACTGTTGCGGTGTATAGTTTGTCGCAAAAACAGCAGCGGGTTTCCATTACTTCCTTGCTGCTGGTAGGCATAGCCATTAACGCCGTAGGGCTTAGTGGTACTGGTTTTATGAGTTACATAGCCCGTGATCCGCAGGCCCGCAGCATTACCTTCTGGAACCTGGGAACTTTCTCTGGTGCTAGTTGGCTACAGGTAGGCATTACGTTCAGCATTGCCGCAATCGTATTTATTTTTTCCTTTTCTTATACCAAACAACTTAATGCTTTAATGCTGGGCGAAGAAGAAGCCTCATACCTGGGCGTACGACCCGAACGCCTGAAGCAACGGGTAATGCTGCTTAACACGGCTATGATTGCTGTGGCTACTGCCTTTGTAGGGGTTATCAGTTTTGTGGGTCTCATTATTCCGCATGTGCTTCGGCTGCTGATCGGCAGCGATAATAAAAAGCTGCTGCCCGCTTCTATGATTGTAGGTGCCATGCTACTTACCTGGGCCGATATGGGGGCCAGGCTGCTATTAGCACCAGCCGAAATTCCTATCGGAATCATCACCTCCATAGTAGGAGCACCCATTTTTATTGTGCTGTTGAAAAAAACGCATACGCTGTAAAGAAGTGATGAGATATAAGTGATGAAGTATGAATGCTGAACTTCTATAATTTATATCTCATCATTCATTGCTCATATCTTATCATCCATAACTTTTTTAACCAATGCTGGAAGTAAAGAACGTTGGATTTGTAGTAGGCGATAAATGGCTGGTGCAGAATGTGTCGTTCGCTTTTCAACCGGGTAAATGTTATATGCTATGCGGCCCAAATGGAGCCGGGAAAAGTACGCTGCTGAAGATGCTGAGCGGTGAATTGCCAACTGCTACAGGGGAAATTAAGTACAATGAAAAAGCGATAGATAGCCGTCGGAAAAATGAGTATGCAAAATTCAGAGCCGTACTAAGCCAGCAGGTCGAAATTAGTTTTCCCTTGCCCGTAGAAGAAGTAATTATGATGGGGCGCTACCCGCATTTTAAATCCAACCCTACTAAAAAAGACTTTGCTATTTGTGCCGAAGTTGCAGAAAGGTTGGGCGTTACTTCTTTTCTCAAAAGAAATTTTTTGACGCTTAGCGGTGGTGAAAAGCAGCGGGTTCAATTTGCCCGTGTGCTAGCACAGCTTTGGGAGTTGCCTGATGCTGGAAACCGTATCCTGCTATTAGACGAACCTATTTCTGCCTTGGATTTGAAGTATCAATTCGATTTTCTGCACCATCTGCAAGCTTTTATCAATAGTAAAACGGTAGTGGTAGCCATCCTTCACGATCTGAACCTGGCTTTGAATTACGCCGACGAAGTGTTGCTATTGAAAGAAAGTAAACTTTTTGCCACCGGCAACCCGGCAACCGTTCTCTCCCCACAAAATATTGAAACCGTTTTTGGCTTGTCTACGCAGCTGCACCGGTTGCCAGGGGCAAACTTGCTGTGGCCAAATTAAGTTCCTACTACTGTCGTTTCTCCCCTTTTTATATAAGAAAAGACACCGATAGATACTATAAGAAGTGAATCAGGCTATTATAAAAAAAAGTATTTTAGCCGCTTCAAAAATATTCTTAATGTCAAAATTTAGCTGGTTCTTTCTTGGTGCCACTGTACTTGTAACACTAGGCTGGTTTGGGTATCGTTCTTTTCATCAGCAAGGTATTCATTCTGATGTGGTGTTAGGTAGTAAAGTACATGATGCTGATGAAGATGAAGATGAGCAAGAGAAACAAGGTGAAGAAGGAGAAGCCGAAGAAGAGGACGGCATTCAGCAGGCCCAGGAGATGGAAATAAACATGACCAAAGATCTGGCATTGGGTTATGTACCTAAATTTAGATTAATAGAAACCCATGAAGAACTGCTGCGGCAGCGACAAGCTAACAGGGGGCAGGGTGCAGATGCTTTTACCTGGATAGAAAGAGGCCCTAACTCAGATGTAAACGGTCCTTACGGCAATGGCCGTGTCACCACAGGTCAGGCTACAGCAGGGCGTATGCGGGCCATTTGGGTTGATTTGGCAGATAACACCAATAAAACTGTTTGGGTAGGTGGTATTGATGGTGGCATCTGGAAAACAACAGATATTACAGTAAAACCTTCGCCTTGGAGCTTGGTAACAGATGTAACGGCTAATATTGCTATCGCTAGTATTGCTCAAAGCCCGGTAAATACGGATGTCATGTATTTTGGCACAGGTGAAAAAACCTTGAATGCAGATGCGGTACGAGGAGGTGGTATCTGGAAAAGTACCGACCATGGCGCTACCTGGAATTTACTTACCTCTACAACCGGTTTTTATAATGTATCGAAAGTAGTTTGCGATCCCAACGATGTAAATACGGTGTATGTGTCTACCATTAGTTCAGTTTCTACTGGTGTAAGGCGGTCAACAGATGGTGGGGCTACCTGGACAACTATTACCCCAATCGGACTGAACACTTCTGTTACCGAAATGGAAATGAGCAGCACTGGTAGATTACATATTGTTTGTGGATACTATAATGGGTATTTCAATTCCGGCACTTCCGGTTACCGTTTTACCGACAACCCAGCTACAGTAACTACTGCCACCTGGACAACACCTACAACCCCTTTTACTTCTACGGCTTATAATGTTGATATTGCTGTAGCTGGAAGTACCTTATATGCTTTACCTTCTAATTCAGCTTATCAAACACCGCTGGTATGGAAATCTACTGATGGCGGCGACAACTGGGCTACCGTAACGGCAATCCCTACTACAACTGCCGTAAGTAGCGGCCAGGCTTGGTACAACCTGGCTATAGGTGTAGACCCCACTACGCCAAATAATATAATGGTGGGCGGCCTTAATAGTTACCGTTCTACAGATGGTGGTACTACCTGGACGCTTAATTCAATATGGGCAACCGGCCAGGGCAGTTCAACTAATTATATTCATGCTGACCACCACGTTATTGTGTGGAGTGCCGACCAGGTATTGGATGGGGGAGATGGAGGTGTGTTCTATTCGGCCAACGATGGTGTTGCTTTTGCTGACCGCAACACCGGGCTTCGGATTAAGCAATTTTATTCGGTAGCCATTCACCCTACCAGCACAGATTATTTTCTGGCCGGTGCACAGGATAATGGTAGCCATCAGCTAAATGCCCCTGGCCTTACCAGCAGTGTGGAAGTTACCGGTGGAGATGGCGCTTTTGTACATATTGATCAGGATGAACCACAAAACCAGTTCACCTCTTATGTATATGCTCAATACAGGCGTAGTACTGATGGCGGTGCTAACTGGGCTTCCATCAATTTTTCTGGCAGCAATGGTTCATTTATCAATCCTACAGATTACGATGATGGAAATAACCGGCTTTATGGAGGCTGGACAAATGGTAGTTACCACCGTTGGGATAACGCTACTACTTCTACTACTAATACGGCTGTGCCTGTTGCAGCATTTAATGGTTCTGCTGTTTCGTATGTCAATGTATCGCCTTATACTCCTAACAGGGTGTTTTTTGGCACCGGCGGCGGAAGAATAGTAAGAGTGGATAATGCTCAGTTGAATACGCCAACTGGTATTAATATCACTGGCACTGGTATGCCTGCTGGTAACGTAACCTGTGTAGCAGTTGGTACTTCTGATAATAATTTGCTGGCAACCTATTCCAACTATGGGCTTATTACTAACCGCCTTTGGGTAAGTACTAATGGTGGTGGTACCGCAGGATGGACAAATATTACCGGTAATTTCCCGGATATACCTGTACGCTGGGCTATGTTTTACCCGGAAGACAACACAAAAGCCATCCTGGCTACAGAACTGGGCATTTACACTACTTCTTTTATAAATGGAGCTTCTACCGTTTGGGTGCAGGAAACTGGTTTCCCTACAGTGCGTACCGATATGCTTCAATACCGGGTAAGAGATGGATTGGTAGCAGCGGCTACACATGGCCGTGGTATATGGAGTACTACTATTCCTAAAACGATTCCTTACATCCGTTTCGCAAGCAACATTAATGCAAAAACGGAAGCTACCAGCGCCACTACCGGCTGCCGTAATTATCAGGACTACACTGTTGCTATGAATATTGATCTGGCTCCTGCCGGCAATGCTGCGGTTACGTTGGTTCCCGGCGGTACCGCTACACTGGGCCAGGACTATGATATAACAACCAATGGCAGTTTCACCAGCCCTTCTAATGTGCTCACTTTTGCCAGCGGCGCTACTACGTCTCAAACTTTTACCATCCGCATTTATAACGATGATGAAGTAGAAAACACAGAAAATATAAATCTGAGCTATACGATTGGTACAGGTACCAATGCCCAGGCGGCGCCCAGTAGTAGTAACTACACCTTTACCATTACAGATAATGATATAGCACCTGTGCCAAGCGGTGCAGGTACAGCTACGGTGGGTGCCGGCGACTATGGTGGCTATATACAGCCTTTTCGAAGCAATTTCAGTGATTCAAAAAGCCAGTTTATTTACCTGGCATCTGAATTAACCGCTGCCAATATTAGTGCTGGTAACATTACTTCTGTTGCTATGAATGTATCGAGTAAAACCAGTACACAGGCTTATAGCGGCTTAACCATTTCACTAAAAAATACAACGAGTACCTCTTACCCCACGGTAACGTTTGAAACTGGTGCTACAGTTTTCTATACGGGTAATTATAGCACTTTCGTTGGGGTCAATACTTTCAGCTACACTACAGCTCCTTTTGTGTGGGATGGTACCTCTAATGTGCTGATAGAAATATGCTATGATAATGCCACTGCCACCGGAACCGGTGATAATGTAAGCTGCAATACCACCGCTGATGTTAAGGGCATCTGGAACCGGGATGTTACAGGCTCCGGTTGTTCGCTTGCCGCTGCTTTTAATGGTGTAGGCACTTCTTATATCCGGCCTGATATAACCTTTGGCGCTACGCTGTCGGGCAATCCCATTGCTACTGCTGCAGCTACTACCAAAACAGACTACATCCCCAATAACGGCCTATATTATTTTTATTCAACCAATAATGTATTAGGTAGCCTATTAGGTGCATCGGCCAATCTGGGATGTGTAAGTAATACCATTCTGGAAGCTGGTACTACCTGGCAGTCCTTCTCGGGCGGAACCCGTTCGCAAAAACTGTTTGATGTAACACCTGCTACCAACCCAGGCGCTTCATACACCATTGGTTTATACTTTACCAATGCCGAACTGGCTGGCAGAAGCCCTGCTACTTTGAAGCTTGCTAAAACAACGGCAGCAACTATAGCGGCAGCTAACATGAGTAATACTTTTGGAGCAGCTACTACGTTTGCAGCTTATGGTGATGGCTGGCTTTTTACTGCTTCTTATGCCGGGTTTGGTAAATTCTTCCTGGCAGATCAAAACGCAGCGTTGCCAGTTACCTTGCTTAGCTTTACCGGGCAGGCAACCGCAAGTGGCAACATGCTAAACTGGAGTACCAGTTCAGAGCTAAACTCGAAACAATTTACAGTAGAAAAATCAAGCGATGGTAATACCTATAGCCCAATTGCTAAAGTGGCTGCCGCAGGCAATAGCACTACCCGTCGCAATTATGATTACCTGGACAAACAGGTAGTTGAATACAACTACTACCGCCTGAAACTGGAAGATAAGGATGGTAAATCCAGCTATAGCAATATTGTTACTATCATTAACCACGACGTGATGCAAGCGGTGCAGGTGCTTAATAATCCATTTAACGACTACATAGATGTACGCCTGGCTAAGCTGCCAAAACAGAAAGTAGAAGCAGTCTTGTTGAGTGTGTCCGGTGCCCAGCTTTACAGCGGTCAGTTTGGAGCGGCTACTAACCTGCGAATTAACCTTGGCAACCAGGTGCCCAGCAAAGGCACATACATTTTAAGGCTAATGGTAGATGGCAAATCTTATATAAACAAGGTGGTAAAACAATAACATAACCAGCACAGATAAAAGGCCGATCTTAGAATCGGCCTTTTACTTTTAAGGCAAAACGTATTTCATTAAGCAGTGTATGAGTTGTAAAAAATATGCCCCATTATTGATGCTGGTACTATTTGGTATAGTAGCCTGTGCACAGGAAAAATATGGTATAAAGAACGTACAGCTTTTTAGCCGGGTACAGATGCCGGGTAATATACCAGTGAACGAAAAGGGAGAACCACTAAGAGGGCCGGATACGATTTACAGTATTATAGTAGAAACAACTGGTAAGCCTGTGCAATGGAAAGCCGCTTACACAAAAAATAAAGTGTATTCAATAACGGCAACGCTTGTTAGTAATCTGCCATACGATGCAGGGATTGATGACGCTAATGGGAAAAAAATTCTTTTGACACCTGCTAAAGGCAATCAGCTTTGGCTGCTGGACCTTAGCCCAATGGAAACTGATACTGCTGCCCGGCCCACAGTTATATCGCCGGGTATTATGCTGCTACAAGGCAAAAAAGGTAATACACCATTTAGCCGTACCATACAGCAGAAAACGGATATTCAAATGATGCCTGTTTACTAAAAAGCCGTAGCTGTTATCTAGGCTTATTAAAGGCTTTGTTTTCAATTATTCTGAGGAAAAGTAGCTAAAAAAAAGCCCTGCTTCAGGAGCAGGGCAAATTGTATTGATCGGTCAGCATAGAAAATTAAAAGCAATATCGACCAGCCTCTATCAACCGGGCGGCAATGCGGCGGCGGGCATCTTTAGTGTTGTAAGGGGCTAATTTGGTAAAGCGTTTCAGGCCCATCAGCATCATGCGTTGGTCATCGCCTTCGGCAAATGCGTTGATGGCTTCTTTACCATTCAGCGCTACTTTGTCCATTGCTTCGTTCAGGTATAGCCGCATTAGTTCTACTTGGTCAGTGGCGCCGCTTTCGCCAAGGGTGTTGGTCATTTTCAGTACCCGCAGCAGGCAGCTTTCGGCCACGAATGTTTCAATAGCCATATCGGCAATGTTCATCAATATTTCCTGCTCCTTGTCCAGCTTCATCATTAGCTTTTGCACGGCTGCACCTGCCACCATCAGGATGGCTTTTTTCATATTAGCAATTGCTTTCGTCTCTGCTACAAAAGGTGTTTCATCATCGTTGCCAAATTCAGGAATAGCCATCAGTTCTTTCTGCACATTCATGGCAGCACCCATCAAATTTAGACGACCTTTCATAGCCCGTTTCAGCACCATATCTACCGTAAGCAGTCGGTTGATTTCGTTGGTGCCTTCAAAGATGCGATTGATACGGCTATCCCGGTAGGCCCGGCTGGCGGTGTACTCGTCGCTATAGCCATTACCACCATGTATCTGCACCGCTTCGTCCACCACATAATCAGCCATTTCGCTGCCATGCACTTTTAGGATGGCACATTCAATGGCATATTCCTCTGCACCACCCAGCAGGGCTTCGCCGAAAGGTTTGCCACTTTGTAGCAGTTCCGCTTCTTTTTCATCAATGTATTTTGAGGTACGATATACCGCCGATTCACAGGCCCAAATCTTTATCGCCATTTCTGCCAGCTTGTGTTTCATAGCGCCAAACTTGCTAATGGGTAGGTTAAACTGCTCCCGTGTGTTGGCATACTGAACAGCAGTTGTAGTAGCCCGTTTGGCACCACCTACCGTAGCAGCCGCCAGCTTAATGCGGCCAATGTTTAAAATATTGAAAGCAATAACGTGTCCTTTTCCCTTTTGGCCCAGCACATTTTCCGCAGGTATTTTACAATCCTGGAAGTATAACTGTACGGTGGAAGAACCCTTAATGCCCATTTTATGTTCTTCGGCACCTTGGGTAAATCCTTCAGCACCACGTTCAATGATGAAAGCGGTAAAAGCAGGTTTATCGCCCAGTGCCGGTTCATTTTCTATTTTGGCAAATACAATATAGGTATCAGCAAAACCACCATTAGTAATCCAGCACTTTTGCCCGTTGATGGTATAGTAGGTGCCATCGTCGCTAAGGCGGGCCGTGGTTTTAGCGCCTAAGGCATCGCTACCGCTGCCAGGTTCGGTAAGGCCATAAGCGGCTTTCCATTCGCCGGAGGCTAGCTTGGGTATATACTTTTGCTTTTGTGCTTCGGTACCGAAATACAGAATGGGCAATGTGCCAATGCCCGTATGTGCTGCTGAGGCAACCGAAAACGAAAAGCCACCGCCCAGCCCTTCAGCTACCATCATGCTGGTTACAAAATCTTTTCCCAGGCCGCCTAACTCTTCCGGTATAGAAACACCCAGCAAGCCTTGCTCGCCAGCTTTTTCCAGAATGGATTGCATGAGGCCAGGTTCCATTTTATCAATACGGTCTGCTATTGCCAGCACTTCATTATCCAGAAACTGGGCACACATATCCATTACCATCCGCTGTTCTTCCGAAAAATCTTCCGGCGTAAAAATCTGGTGCGGATCACTTTTTTTAATGAGCCATTCGCCGCCCTGCAGCGCTGTTTTGTTGGTTACTTCAGTCAGCATAGCTTTTTTTTAAATTGATAATTGAAAATGAGGGAGAACTAGTGAAAAATGAATAATGAACAGTGAACAATAAAGAACCGTAAAAGGTAGAAATTGACTTTCTTGTATTTCAATTGTTCACTGTTCATTATTCATTTTTCATTTATTGAGTTAAGTTATCGTACACCTGCTGTAGCACTTTGCGTACGGTGTCTATTTCATCTTTGGTTACGCCTTGCAGGCCATCATTTAGGGTGTTGTTAGCTACCAGGGTACTGCTTTCTTTCAGGTTTTTGGCGGTGTCTGTTAGGTAAATGTGGTTTTTACGTCGGTCGTTGTCGTTACTTACTCGTTTCACCAGGCCCTGCTTTTCCATGTTGTGTAGTAGCCGGGTAATGCTGGGCTTATCTCGAAAGCTACGGTTGCAAAGTTCCTGCTGGCTAAGGCCGTCTTCCTTCCATAGGTGGTAGAGTACGCTCCATTGTTCTACTGACAAATCGAGCCCGGCCGTCCGAAAATTTTTCTGGATGCAACGGCTAATTGCAGTAGAAGCCATGCCGGTAATAATGCTATAAAGCTCTCCCCGTTTAAACTGGTTATCCGGCATAGTGGGTTTGTGTTTTGAGAAGCTAAAAGTAGAAAAATTAGTTGCATATGCAACTAATTTAGGCAAACATTTTTTCGATTTTAAATATTTTTTAGAAATAATTACCTGCCTTATAGGGGCTAAAAGCTGCTTTATAAGATAGGTCGTAGCCATTCATCCTATAATAAATAGCCGTAACCGATAGCTTTTTTCCGATAAAACTTTACTCCTTCAAACGCTTGGCAAAAACTGAAAATCGTAGCTTTTTTGTGCCATCAATAACCCCTTAAAAACACCTAATGATGAACAAGATCACCGCCATTCTTGCTGGTGCAATG
>CAXTDG010000044.1:8052-14108 GCA_964242675.1 uncultured Chitinophagaceae bacterium | reverse complement strand
ACCCGGCATTCAGGAACGTTTTGAACGGTTACGTAAGATGGGTGTAAAGACGGTGATGGTTACGGGTGATAATCCATTAACGGCGAAATACATTGCAGAAAAAGCAGGTGTAGATGATTTCATAGCCGAGGCCAAGCCCGAGGATAAAATGAACTACATTAAAGCGGAACAAACCAGCGGCAAACTGGTGGCGATGATGGGAGATGGCACCAACGATGCCCCTGCCCTGGCACAAGCCGATGTTGGCGTAGCGATGAATAGCGGAACGCAAGCTGCTAAAGAAGCCGGCAACATGGTGGACCTGGATAATGACCCCACCAAATTGATTGAAGTGGTGGAAATTGGTAAGCAATTACTGATTACCCGAGGTACGCTTACTACCTTCTCTATTGCCAACGATGTGGCGAAATATTTTGCTATCGTTCCGGCCTTATTTGTGGCTTCTATTCCAGCCTTGCAAAGCCTGAATGTAATGCACCTCAAAAGCCCCGAATCAGCGATTTTATCAGCCGTTATTTTCAATGCCATTATTATTCCATTGCTAATTCCACTGGCCTTGCGTGGCGTAGAGTACAAGCCCATTGGTGCCTCTGCCCTACTGCGTAGAAACCTGGTGATTTATGGCTTTGGCGGCGTGATTATTCCGTTCATTGGTATCAAGCTGATTGATATGCTGGTAGGATTGTTTTTGTAAAATTTATTTTACAACTCACTATCTATTTCCGCATTTCTTTTATATCAATCACATTCATGTATTGCCTTCCATCTTTCTTCATATCCCAGGCAGTAGTTTGTCGCTTTCGAAGTGTAAAAAACTCATTTCCTTTTTGGGTTTCTACTTTGGTAGCACGACGAAATCGGCGATTCGCTTTTCGCTTATCCCACTTTTCACTCGAAGCTTTTGTATAACCGATGATGGGTGTCTTTTTAAATGAGCGACTCATCAAAAATTTTCTCAAATATAATTCTAAGAAAATGAAAAAATATCTTTCAACTTCCATCCGCCTGACACTGGTAATGCTGGTGCTCTGCTGCGGTGTTTATTTTGGATTAATTACGCTGGTTGGTAAAGCTGCACCGGGTGGCGGAAATGGTGTAACGGTGCAAGCAAATGGCAAAACGGTTGGGTATGCCAACATCGGCCAGAAGTTCACCGATGACAAATATTTCTGGAGCCGCCCTTCTGCGGTAGATTATAATGCTGCCGGTAGTGCTGGCAGCAATAAAGCCACTTCTAATCCTGACTATTTAAAGACCGTTCAAGAACGCATCGACACGTTTATAGCACATAATCCAGGCGTTGCTAAAAGCGACATTCCTGCGGATATGGTGACGGCTTCTGGTAGCGGCCTTGACCCACATATTTCGCCACAAGGAGCTTACATACAAGTGGCTCGTATTGCCAAAGTTCGTGGCGTTGACCAAAGCAAAGTAAAAGCGTTAGTAGAGCAACATGTTGAAAAAGGTACGCTTGGACCAGATGTGGTGAATGTGTTGAAATTGAACGTGGATTTAGATGCGTTGAAATAAATAAAACCTATAAGGTCTTTCCCGGAATTCAAAATCGTTGAGTGTCAAAATAGACCTTATAGGTTTATAGAAACAAAGCTGCACAGAGGTGCGCAAGGGATGGGGAGTAGTAGCCCACAGGCGGCGGATAAATGATGGATAAAACAAACGCAGCAACCACGCCGCCGAGGACTACTACCGACAGCCCGACCCTTTGCGCCACAGGATGAATATTCGATTTACAGACAGCTCCGTAAAGACACGAAGTGGAACAATGATGAATGATGCAGGCGCAATGGGATGCGCCCTGATTAAGAAACAATAAAAAGAAAAAATGAAACAGATATTAGCTGGATTATTAATGATAGCTACCAGCGCAGCCACTGCACAAAGCAACACACCGGACAGCATTACAACAAAACCTGAACCGGCCAATCCACTAACTTTTAGTGGTTATGTGGAAGGGTATTACAGTTACGATTTAAATAAACCGGGCAACAATACACGGCCTTCTTTTTTGTACAATTACAACCGGCACAATGAGCTTAATCTGAACCTGGGATTTGTGAAAGCGGCGTATGCTACCGAACGAGTGAGAGCTACTGTAGCTGTGGCGATTGGCACGTACATGAATGCCAACTATGCAGCAGAACCGGGTACACTGAAAAACATTTATGAAGCGAATGCAGGATATAAATTATCAGCAAAAAAGAACCTGTGGCTGGATATCGGAATTATGCCATCGCACATTGGTTTTGAAAGCGCTATTGGCAAGGATAACTGGAGCCTGACGAGGAGTTTGGTGGCGGAGAATTCGCCTTATTTTGAGAGTGGTGCAAAGTTGAGTTACACAACCGATAATGGCAAGCTGACGCTGGCTGCACTGGCACTGAATGGTTGGCAGCGTATCACCCGTGTGGATGGCAATTCATTGTTGAGTTATGGTACGCAGGTGTACTACAAACCCACCGATAAAATAACGCTGAACTACAGCACTTTTATTGGTACCGACAAGCCAGATACGGCTCGTTTATGGCGTTATTACCACGATGTGTATGGCATCTTTCAATTGAGTAGTAAGGTAGGCTTTACTGCAGGATTTGATATTGGTATGGAAGATAAATCTACTACGGGTAGCGGCACTAATACCTGGTACACGCCAGTGGGTATTCTTCGCATTACGCCTACCGATAAATGGGCGTTTGCATTGCGGGGCGAATACTTTAACGACAAGCAGGGAGTTATCATTGCGACAGGTACGCCCAATGGTTTTAAAACCAGCAGTGCTTCGCTGAACATTGATTACATGCCGCAGAAGAATGTAGCCCTACGACTGGAGGGTCGTAGCTTCTTTAGTAAGGACGATATTTTTGTAAAAGGAACTACACCGAAGAGTAACAATACGGCTATCACTTTTTCAACTGCGATTGGCTTTTAAAGTTCACTTGTTTACGTGTTCACTTGTTCACACGTTCGGCAGGTTGAACTTTGTGAGTAATTCTAGCATTCTTCTCTATTAATAGTTTAGATTTTATTGGTAACTAAAATGTTTAAAAAGTTATTCAAATCAAGGAGTGAATCTTTAAAGTAAACAACGAGTGAACAAGTGAAACTGTAAACAAGTGAACCAAACAAATTATGCCTGAAGAAAAACAATCTACCGCTGAGGAATGGCTGGCAAAAATTGGTGGTGCCAAAAGCAGCAAAGGCCACCTGAAAATATACATTGGTATGAGTGCCGGCGTAGGCAAAACCTACCGCATGTTGCAGGAGGCACACCAGTTGTTGAAAGATGAGGTGGACGTTCGTATCGGCTACATTGAAACACACAATCGTAAGGAAACGGCGGCCCTAGTAGATGGCTTGCCAAACATTCCTCGCAGGGAGGTTTTTTACAAAGGAAAAAGGCTGGAAGAACTGGATGTGCAAGCCATTTTGCTGATGCAGCCTAAAGTGGTACTGATAGATGAACTGGCACATACCAATATACCCGGCAGCAAAAATGAAAAACGCTGGCAGGATGTAGTGGAAGTGCTGGAGGCAGGCATAGACGTAATTTCTGCAGTGAATATTCAGCACATTGAAAGTATTAATGAAGAGGTACACCACATTACCGGCGTAGATGTAAAAGAACGGGTGCCGGATAAAATATTGCAGATAGCAGATGAGGTGGTGAACATTGACCTGCCTGCAGATGAATTAATTCGCAGGTTGCGGGAAGGAAAAATTTACGACCATAGCAAGGTGCAGCAGGCACTGACCAACTTTTTTCAGCCGGAAAAAATATTGCAGTTACGGGAATTAGCGCTGAAAGAAGTGGCGGGACAGGTGGAACGAAAAGTAGATTATTCCATCACATACAAACAAAACCCGTTTCGCCACGAACGTTTCCTGGCCTGCATTTCCAGCAATCAGGAAATTGCTCAACGCATTATTCGGAAGACGGCTAGGCTGGCATCGTACTACAACAGCCAATGGTATGTTTTGTATGTGCAAACGCCTGGCGAAGCGGTAGATAGAATTCCGCTGGCGGCACAGCGGCACCTGATTAATAATTTTAAAAACGCAACGGAATTGGGCGGCGAAGTCATCCAGGTAAAAAATGCAAATGTGGCAAATGCGATTATTGAGATGGTGGAGCAGCGGCAAATTACCACCGTGTGCCTTGGAAAGCCGCACTTAAAGTTGTGGCAGATTATCTTGCGTACCAGTGTGTTCAACCAACTATTGAATACGCTTTCTAAAAACGACGTAGACCTCGTCATTCTATCCTGATGGCTAGTAGTGTAAGAAATAAAATTCGCTTTGGTACGCTGTTCCTATTCCTGCTGCTGGTGTTGCTGGGCGGTGTAAGTATTTACTTTTTATTGAAGATAAAAAATGACTCTAAAAAAATACTGACTGCCAACTATGAAAGCATTGGTTACTGCACCGGCATGCAGCGGCAATTAGATAGCCTTAGCATTAAACCAGCTACTTCGCTATCTACATTTAACAAGCTACTACAACAGCAGGAAAAGAATATTACGGAAAGCGGCGAACAGCCTGCTACACAACAGTTGCGTACTGCATTTACTGCCTTGCAAAAGGGAGATATAACTATTGCAAATTTGTTTGTTATACGGCAGTATTTGCAAAGTATCATCAACCTGAATATGCAGGCCATCCAACGCAAAAGCCAGCAGGCAGAAAACAGTGCGGAAGATGCCACTACTGCCATCATGATTATCAGCACGATTTCCATTATAGTAGGGCTGTCGTTTGCTTTTAATTTTCCCAGTGTGCTGGTCACGCCTATCAATAAACTTATTGAAGCGATACAGGAAATTTCCAGAAAAAATTACCAGTATCGTATTCATCTCGATAATACCAGAGATGAGTTCGGGCAACTGGCCAATTCCTTTAATGAAATGGCGGAGCGACTGGAGTACTTTGAAAACAGCAACCTGAATAAAATCATTTTTGAAAAGACCAGGGCCGAATCAGTAATTAATAGTTTGAAAGATGCCAGCATTGGCGTTGACAAAAATGATGTGGTGTTATTTGCCAACAACCAGGCATTGCAGTTATTAGGCTTAGGAGCAAAAGACATTGTGGGCGTGAAAACCGACGAGGTCAGCAAGCGAAATGATTTGTTCAAATACCTGCTGAAAGAAAAAGGAAGTACGCCCTTTAAAATAGTGGTTGATAATCGGGAAAACTATTTTACCAAAGAAGTAATGGACGTGGCACAAGGCGAAAGCAACAGCCGGGTAATTGTACTAAAAAACATTACATCGTTTAAAGAACTGGATGTGGCCAAAACCAATTTTATTGCTACCATTTCGCATGAATTAAAAACACCTTTGGCTTCGTCTGATTTTAGTTTAAAATTACTGGAAGACGAACGGGTGAGCAAGCTGACAGACGAGCAAAAAGAACTGCTGCAAAACCTAAAAACTGATAACCAGCGGATGCTACGCATATTGAGTGAATTGTTAAATATGTCGCAGGTGGAAGCGGGGAAAATTCAGTTGGATATTAAAGAGGTTGCCCCGGTTGCCATTGCAGACAATGCAGTAACGACAGTGATGAATGCTGTAAAAGAAAAGAATATCACTTTACAAAAAGAGTATGCAGCAAATCTGCCAAACATTAAAGCTGATGCAGAAAAAACGGGTTGGGTACTCAATAATTTTTTAACCAATGCCAGCAAATATGCTCCTGTTAATGGCCGCATTACCATCAAACTAAAAGAGGATGGACAATACGTAATCTTCTCTGTTGCAGATAACGGTCCTGGCATTGCTGCCGAGTTTTTACCAAAAGTATTTGACCGTTTTTTTAAAGTACCAGGTTCAAAAGCAGGCACCGGTTTAGGGCTGGCTATTTCCAAAGATTTTATTGAAGCAGAAGGTGGGCAAATTTGGGTGAAAAGCGAAGTAGGCCTGGGAAGTGAGTTTGGATTTAGTATTCCAAATGCCTAGTTACATCTATAAAATGGATTGTCGTAAATCACCTGTTCAAAGTCAGTTTCGCCCCCGTTGTAAGTGTAATGGCTATAGTAC
>CAXTDG010000044.1:0-8042 GCA_964242675.1 uncultured Chitinophagaceae bacterium | reverse complement strand
CTATAGTACGTTTGTGTTGTTAATCAAACAATATCAATCAAACTTTTAGCCATGAAAAAGACAACAATTGTTTACTGGATTTTGACAGGCTTATTTGCATTTGTAATGCTAGGTTCTGCTATTCCAGATGCTATCAGCCACCCGGTGGCCATAGAAGGATTCAAAGAAATGGGCATGCCTGTTTACCTATTGCCTTTTGTTGGCATTGCAAAAATTTTAGGTGTCATTGCCATCCTGGTTCCTGGTTTTACCCGCCTAAAAGAGTGGGCCTATGCAGGTTTGATTTTCGATTTACTAGGTGCCATTTATTCTATTGCTGCCTGCGGAAAACCGGTAGAAAACTGGGCACCCATATTCATTTTGGTCGCACTTGGTTTTGCTTCGTATATCTGGTATAATAAAAAAGTAAAACTGCAAAAAGCAACTCAACAGGCAATAGTCTCAAATCGCTTAAAAGAACAGAAAAAGCAGAACACTGTAATTGCAGATGCGGTTATGGGTTGAGGCTTTCTATATTCAATTCCAACAGTTAGAAATCAGGTAATTGCTGATAGTATGGGAGTGCGTTTTCACCGCACTCCCATATTTCATTAATGGAATGATTAACTCCGCCATTTCTATTTAGATAATTGAACTTTGCACAAAAATATTTCCATGAAGCATCACCACTATGAAGCAACTATCACCTGGACGGGCAATCAGGGCGAGGGCACAAAAGATGCTCGTTCTTACGAAAGAGATCACATCATTTCCGTGATAGGCAAGCCGGAAATACCGGGCACTTCAGAAGTATCAATGCTGGGCAATAAAGTGCGGTACAATCCTGAAGAACTCTTGCTGGCTTCACTCTCAGCCTGCCACATGCTTTGGTATTTATACTTGTGTGCACAGGCAGGCGTGGTAGTAACAGCGTATGTAGATGCGGCCACCGGCACCATGCAAAGTGAAACCGATGGTGGTCATTTTACAGAGGTGGTGCTTCACCCAACTATCACCATTGAAACCCCTGCGCCGGAAGAAAAGTTGAATGCACTACAACATCAGGCTAATCAATTGTGCTTCATTGCTAATTCCTGCAATTTTCCAGTACGTCATCAGCCGGTGTACGAGTTTATAACTGGTGACAGTTTATAAAAATTCGAAAAGCAAATCACACTGGGGGCAACCGCCACGGCGGTCGGGCTATCCGTTCCAAGTCCGCAGCGCCGTCTTAGCATTCTTGTTATTATCTCATCATCCCTCCGGCGCTTTACGGGCTTTCCACTGCTATCCCTTGCCCTTCCAAAATCTATCTTGCAAGCTTATTTTTATCTTTTACTATTCCCTGCTTTTTGAAGCAAAAATTCACTTAATTCTGGTCACTCGTATGTAGTCAATCATTGCCTGGTTCACTTCCTCATTCATGTTTTCGTTGGCAGGAAAATACTGGATTGTGATGGTATGTTTGCCTTTGGTAAGTGAAACCGGTAGGCCATTGCTAAAGCCCCAGTTGCTCCACTCATTTTTACCCCGCTGCGGAAACACGAATGCGTTAATTGGCTTGCCATCTACCAGCAGTGTACGTATGGCACATTTGTTCTCTGTATTAGTAGGGCCGTTGCCGTTAGCATATCGGCAATCAATCCAATAGCTACCCGCTACATCTGCCGTAACCGGAATATCCAGCTTTGTATTTTCTGTAGTGCTTATTTCTACAAAACCATCCCCGGTAAAGCCTTTATAATCTTTGTTCGATTTAGGTGCAAACTGCTCGGCCGCATACGTCTGAATATACTTTTCATCAGCCACCATTACTGGTTCGGAAGCAAAAGATTGTACGCCGTTTTTATCTATTGCAATAATGGAATACTCCGTAGGTATAGCAGCCTGTATAGGTAAAGCGGTGGCGGTTGCTTGCTGTAGTTTTTTACCATCTTTCAGCACTTCATATTTCACTGCTCCTTCAGTTGCTTTCCAACTCAATTTGCCCTCTTCGTAAGTAGCTATTGGTGTTTCCGGTGCCGTATAATTGGATACTGCATTGATTGTAGCAGCCGGCAGTACATTATTGGCCAACACAATCTTTATCTGGTGTTTACCGGTTAGTGTAGCAGGAATACTGGCATTGGCAATTGGCTTTCCATCCAGTGTAAAAGATTTGATTGCATTACCAAATCCCTCCATCGAAATGTCCAGCACCGCAGCCCGGTATTTAAAATTAGTCAGGCTTCTGACACCGGCATACGCCTTTGGTATATAGGGCTGAAAACTCAGGCCATTTTCATTGAACCAGATACCAAAAAACACTTTATGAATAATGCTCAGGTTGCCCGATAAGCTCCAAAGCATATTGCTACTATTGATTTGCGTACCGGCAAAATCACCATTATCTGCCACAAAGTTTTCCTTATTGGTAACGAACAAAGCCGCAGGCCGGTAGATAGCGGATATGCTTTCCATTACTGATGCTTCGTTGCCCACTTTGGCACAAGCCCATAGCCAATAAGTTTGCACAAACGGCCACACTGCATTATTGTGGTATGGTGGTATACCAAGTATCTGCGGGTATATGCAGGAGATACCGTAATCTGTAATAGGCGTGTTGGCTACAATCTCCTTTTGCCGGGTGGCATCCGCAATATCAAACAGCACCGTCAGCGCTTCACCCAGTGCCTCGGCCCGTGGCGAAAGGCTTTTTGCTGTGCGACCATACAAGTACTGTCCATAGTATTTTTTCTCAGCCTGCCATAAGTATTGATTGATGCCGGTTTTTATTTTAGCAGCCACACCGTTATAACGAGTTGCATCGCCTGTTTTGCTTAGCAACGTAGCCATTTTACCGGCAACAATATTCGCCTGGTAGTGCACGGCATTGGTTCGTAAGTTTTCCGATTCAAAAATGTCGGCAGGCTGCATCCAGCGGGGGTAGGTTTCTTCCCGCCAATCCAAAAAAGAGGACTCGCCTTTTACCAGCCCGGTTGTAGCGTCATACGCATTTTTGTAATCGTCTTCCAGCGAATTAGTGATGATGGTATAAGCTTGTTGCAGCCAGTCTTTATTGCCGGTTACTTTGTACAGTTCCCAGGCAGCAACGGCCCATATCATGCGGTCGGTACTGCAGGGCCAAGCACCACCGGTACCGGTGTCCTGTATAATTTTCTTTTTCTTATTCACCTTTCGCAGCAGGCTGTTCATGGCCACTCTGGGTTGCAGGTGCGCCATACTCAGTATGATGCTGTAGCTAATATCTCTTGTCCATACACCCGCCCATTCTTTACCAGTGCGAAAGGTGCTGTCCGGCTCCACGGCCCGTATCATTTCTTCCAGCCCCAAATTGTAGATGGCATTTGCCAGCGTATTATCTGAAGTGTATTGGGGGAAAGCGGAAATATCTTTACTCAGCTTCCAGGTAGCAGCCGTAGCTTTCTTTTCGGCGGGTGTATTCAGCGTTAAAGTGGTTTCGTATATGCCATCACCATCCGCATCTTTTAGTTCCAGTTCTTTATGGTTCACCAGGTTGTCGAAGTCCCAAATTAGTGGTGCTCTATCACCTGCAATGTATAAGGCCTTGAAATCATCTTTGTAAATTTTGGTGCCGTTGAAGGTGGTGTAATACCCATCCTTATTTAAGGCGGCCAATACCTCCCGCATATCCAGCCGCACTTTCCATTTGGCACAAGGTTGCAACATGGCAGTAGTATTGCCCGTACTCCTTAGCTGCTGGCCAAATTTTATTAGTGGCGTTTCACAGGCATCACCTGTACAAACAAAATGATGATCTGTGCCGGAGGCCATTTCATTATCCTTGCCATTGATGCTAAACTTGAAAGTAATACCGGCGCTAATGTTCTTATTTACCGGGCTTTCGTAGTTGGATTGCAGCTCAGTGGCCGATACTGCTTTGGCAGTGTATTCGCCCTGCGTTATTTTATCGTTATACACCGCAAAAGCGTTGTTTTTCCAAATGGGTTGCTGTGCAAAAGCAGCAGCGCCTATTAGTGGCAGCAGCATCGTTAATCGTTTCATGGTCTTCTTTTACAAACTGATTTTTATTTTGTTGTTCAGGGGCAGTTCTCACTTGAAAACAGCTTACCAATATCAAGAGTTGTAGCTAATGTGCCCTTCCTCCCAAAATTGAGCTTCTTATTGCAAAGCTGCCCATCTGCACAGCGGCATACAACTTTTCTAAAAGCTTCCCAATCATATCCCTGTTTTAAAAGTAAATTGTCAACACTTAAGCTGTCAACGTTTTTTTTGTTGACAGCTTAAGTGTTGACAAGCTTTTTGAAAAGTGCTTCCCCAAAGCAGTTACTCAGTGAAATGATAATGCGTAAAAAGGGTATGAGATGAATCGATACTGTTTCTGTCGTAGAAAAACTGCTTTCAGAAATGTATTGGTACAACGGCACTAGCAAAAGTGCCTTATTAAGTATCTAATGACGGATTATTACTTTTTCTTGATACTACGTTTGATAACATTAATATTTGTGTAAGCGGTTATAAAACAGTTTAAACTAAGACAACACCAATGCCCACTACTTCAATAAGACTAACCCATATTACACAAGCCTACCAAACAACTCAATAGACAAAACTCATTGACAACATAAATAAGACATCCCTATTAATTTTAGTACTTGTCACTTCGTTCTGTTTGGGCTTTACTTTCAAGACAATAATTGCTAAACAACATACTTTTAAAACAACAAAAATGAAAAAGGTAACAGGCATTGGCGGCATCTTTTTTAAATGCAAAGACCCCAAGAAAGTAAACGAATGGTATAAAACGCATTTAGGTTTTGACACCAGCCCATACGGAACAACTTTTGAGTGGCGGCAAGAAGATGACTCAACCAAAAAAGGATCTACTCAATGGAGTCCGTTTTCTGAAACAACAAAATATTTTGAGCCTTCAACAAAGGAGTTTATGATCAACTATAGGGTTGAAAATTTAGAAGCACTTGTAGAGCAACTTAAGCCTGAAGGCGTAACTATTGTGGATAAAATAGCATTTTGCAATAATGGGGCTTGCCAAAACAAGCCCCAGTTTTTTTCCTGTTTATGTCGGGTTTACTATTAAATACATCCCCTTTATCGCAAACCTCTGCTTATTGAACGTAACCTTTAATGAACTTACAAATCACATGGGCAAACCAGCAGTAATTAAAACAAAACCTACTTCTGTAAGTGTAGAAGATTTTATTAATGGCATTGCAGATGAGCAAAAACAAAAAGACAGTTTCACCATCCTTAAAATGATGGAAACAGCCATGCAACAAAAGCCAAAAATGTGGGGTGCTTCTATGATAGGCTTCGGCGAGGTAAGGTATAAAAGCCCTGCTACCGGCAGAGAAGTTGACTGGTTCAAAATTGGCTTTGCTCCACGGAAAGCGAATCTGTCATTACACCTCATTGATCTGCAGCGGCATGCTGATGCATTGACGAAGTTGGGTAAATACAAAACCGGTTCTGGCTGTATTTATATCAATAAGCTAGCAGATGTTGATACAGAAATTTTAGAACAAATAATTGCTGCATCGGTTAGCTAATTCATTTCATGCTTTTAAGGAAACGCCCATATAAATGCTTGCATAAGCAGGATACTTAAGTATCGCCCATCTCCAACTCCTATAGCAATTCAGACTCGACGTTTGAATTTTCGGTTTTCATTTATACCTTCAACAATCTATTTTCAATTGAGCATTTATAACATGCTCAACACCCAATACATTCCCAGCCTTAATACTCATTCGCTAGTAGCAATTATAAACCCTTCTTTATAATATGAGTAGCCAAAATCAAGACCCTTTTGAGTTTCAGCTTGAAGTACTCAAGGGAGAAATAACCCATATAGGTGAGGCAGTGAGAGGGATTGACGAAATAACGCAGCAGATTAAAAACTGGACAATTCTGATATGGGCAGGAAGTCTATCCATAGTAATAGGCAGTTCGAATAACGACTTTCGAAAACTAATATTTGCATCTGCCATTGTGCCTTTTCTATTTTGGATAATTGATGGCTTTTTTAGAAGAAGGCAAAGAAGAATTTTATTCAGGCAAAAAAAGATAGCTGAGTTTTTACAGAGCAGTGATTTTGAACTTTCCTTCAAACAGCGGAAGCTGGTAAATTTCACTTTACTTGACATAACCGGAAAGCAATATCCACAACAGGAAGTTGGTGCATTCTCCAGCATTAAAAGAACCATGTGGTTTAAATCGATGCGGGCATTTTATTTAGGCCTCATCTTAACTACACTCCTTTTGCAAGCATTGCTTTACCCATACAATGGGCCTGCCACTGTACCGCCCCAAACTTCCGAACGGCAAATGGACAGCACCATTATTTCAAACCAGCAGAAAACAATCCAGGAATTAATTAGCCTGTTGAAGGCCAAAGATTCTTCAGGTCACTAAACTACTGCTATTAAAAGATTCTCTATCAAAGCCGCAGACTTACTACCGCCTATTACTGCCTACCATCTACTACTTACGGAGCTATTTTTGTGGTGATCCTATTGGCCAGTTCCAACCTCTGTTTTTTGATTTCATTCAATACCAATTCAGCCATTCTACGGGCACCCATTTCATTAAAATGTGTCCAATCCTGGCGGCCATTTGGATAATGCGGGTTTTGCATTGAATCTAAAAACATAAATAAATCTTTTGAGCGTTCCAGACCATAGTGTTGTAACAAATTGCGGCTCATAGAATCTAAATCAATCACCGGTACTTTGTATTGGTTACCTACTTCCCATACGGCTGCTGAATACTCTTTGTGTGTTTCCTGGATATTGCCTTTATCATCAAAACGCATACGGGTAACAGGAGTTACTAATACCGGATTGGCTTTGTGGCTTCGGGTTTCCTCAATAAACCGGATCAGGTTTACTTTATAATCGGGCACAGGCGTGTACCGGTCTTTATACTGTGGTTCTTTGGCCTCATCGTTGTGGCCAAATTGCATTAGTACATAGTCTCCTTCCGCCAAGCTATCTGCCACCGCCTGCCAGCGGCCCTGGCTAATAAAAGTGCGGGTGCTGCGGCCACCACGGGCCATGTTGTGCACCGTAACAGTGGAGTCCATATAGTTGGCAAATGGTGTTCCCCAACCGGTAACCGGCGACCGGTCCAGCGGTTGATCACATACCGTTGAATCGCCAATCAGCCAAACCCGTATTGTTTTAGGCGGAGTTACAAATGCGGTTACTAAAATGAAAAGACATATGCCTAAAACTTTCTTATTGATGCGTTTCATAAGTAATTTTTATTTTTCTAGTAATGGATTCCAGCCAGAGAAGATATTAGCGATGGTGTATTGCTTTGCTTGCTCCGGCGTTAATTGATATGCCCAGCTTACTCTGTTTGTTGTATCAGCGCCAGCACCTTTGTTTTTATACTCTGCGTAGAAAGTGGTTTTCTCATTGTCTGTTTTACCCCAATTATTCCAGCCAGCAGGAGATACCATACTGTCCAATGTACATTCAATAAAAACCGTTTTGGCAAAAGGCCGCCAGGGCCTGCCTAAATCAAATGAATGTGCAGGTGCATTGCCGGTGATATTGCAATGCAGAAATGTGTAGCCATAATTCTTCCCTTCTATTGTGGATGCTGCAGTATAGTAGCCTCCTTTCTTACCATAAATAGTGCAGCTATCGAACAGGCAAGTGGAAGCACCGAAAATGAAATCAACCGTGCCTTCTATATAGCATTTATAGTAGTACTGCCTGCTCTCTGTACCATGCGTATACAACGTATCCTGAAAGCCTAAGAAACGACAATTGATAAAACGGACTTTATCACCTGTAATCCTTACTGCTACTGCTTGCCCAACCGGTCCTGATGAATTTTCGAACTTAATATTTTCAGCAGAAAAGCCAGCACCGTAAATAAAAAAACTAGCCGAACCAGAAGTGCCAATATCTTTTCCACTGCTATCTTTTTTCGATGCATAATCGTCGTAGGTTAATATTGTCTTGGTCACATCTTCCCCCACAAAATGAACATTGGTCTTCGATTCAGGTAGCACTAGTTTTTCCTTGTAAGTGCCGTTCTTTATGTAGATG
>CAXTDG010000043.1:0-14212 GCA_964242675.1 uncultured Chitinophagaceae bacterium | reverse complement strand
CTGGAGCAATTAATCAATTTTACGTGCCTCTATTTTCTACAAACAGATAGCCTCTCCGGGGCATAAATCCTGTATTGTATTTCTTTCCAACATAGTAATAAAAACTCCATAGAGGCATCCCCTCTTCACCTCGTGGAGAGGGAACGAGGGGTGAGGTAATTTTTTTCTCCCCTCACTGATGATATTCCGCTCCCCATTACGATAGTCCATTAGAAAACCCAATTGCACCGGATTTTCTCCCCATCCAATATCATTTACGGTATCACAGAAAAAGCTGCCCTCACAGGCCGCCTGGTCATTTATTGCCCTTTTACAACCCTTTATAAAAGCATCCTTATGAAACGGTTTTTACTGCTCACTTTCCTTTTTTGCCTGGGAAAAATAGCGTTGGCACAAGTCCCTGAAGCGGAGCCTAATAACAGTTTTACCATGGCCAACCCGGTGGCCCGCTACGAGCTAAAAACCGCTACAGCCAACGTTTCTACGGATGCGAATGATTATTTCCGGGCTATACTGCCGGAAGATGGTACGCTAAAGATTTATATACAAGCTACCTGCACGGGCACTACCGGCAGCGGCTGGTTGTATTTCTATGGGTACGACCGTCGCAAAACGGCTACACTTACCGACAAGTATATTGGTAATAATAGTGCTATACCGGTAAATACCACTGTTTTTGATACGATCACTTTATACGGAATGGCGGCTGACACGGTCTATTTCCGTTTTCTAACCAACAAGTCATTCAACTACCAGTTCTCTTACAGTATTACCGACCTTACCCAAAACGATGCCGAGCCGAATAATAGTTTTACCACGGCTTTGCCAATAGCTTCCAACGAAGTAAAACAAGGCCATATCCGCTACTATGCCAATGGCGGCGCTTTTGATACGGATGATTACTACCAGGCTATTTTAGGGGCCGATGGCACAGTGAAATTATATGTTGATGCGGCCAACCAGGGTAGTACCAGCGGCTGGTTGTATTTGTATGCGTACGATCGCCGCAAAACAAATAGCATCTTCGATAAATACCTTGGGAATAGCTCCAATATTACCCGTGGTACCCAGTTTAAAGACACCATTACCCTTTACGGTATGGCGGCTGATACCGTGTATTTCCGGCTCCTTACCAATGGGCAGGCATTTAGCTACAATCTCCGCTACAACCAAACCGACCTTACGCCGAATGATGCTGAACCAAACGGCACATTTGCCACGGCGCTGCCCATAGCATTAAACGAAACGAAGCAAGGCCACATCCGCTATTTTGCCGCTGGCAGTACCGATGATGATTACGATTATTACCGGGCAGTATTACCCGCCGATGGTACGCTGAAACTATATGTGGATGCTACTAACCAAGGCAGTACTAGTGGCTGGATGTATTTGAATGTGTACGACCGGCGGAAGACCAACGATATTTTTGATAAGTACCTCGGCAATAATACCAATATTACCCGTGGCACTTCCTTTAAAGATACCATCACCATTTATGGCCTGGCGGCCGATACGGTGTACTTCCGTTTTTATACCAATGGGCAGGCATTTAGCTACAGCCTCCGTTACAACCAGACCGATATTACGCCCAATGATATAGAACCTAACAATACGGCAACAACGGCGCTGCCACTGGCTTTGGGCGAAACCAAGCAAGGCCATATTCGTTACTTTGCCGCTGGTAGTACGGACGATGATTTTGATTTTTACCGCATTACACCACCTTACGATGGCACCCACAAAATTTATGTAGAAGCTACCAACCAGGGAAACGCTAGTGGTTGGCTGTATGCAAGTGTGTTCGACCGTAGAAAAACGACTTCTATTTTCGATAAATATGTAGGGAATAACACCACCGTGCCCCGTGGCACTACCATTCGGGATACCATTACTATTTATGGCCAGGCCGCCGATACGAGCTATATCCGGTTCTACACCAATGGGCAGGGATTTAGCTACAAGTTGCGTTACGATGTGGTGGACACCAGCCTGAATGACACCGAGCCGAATGGTACTTTTGCTACGGCCCTTAACCTTAGCGGAGGCCAGCCACAGCAGGGTCATATTAATTACGCCTATAATGGTATTACCGATGCGGCCGATTATTACCAAACGGGCTTTGCCAGCAACGATAGCCTGAAGCTGTACATACAAGCCACTAATACCGCAGGCGAACCCGCTCATTTTTATTTGTATGGCTATAATGCGGCGCAGACCAATATCTATACCCGTGAACGGTACAGCGTTCCTGCCGGGGCCACCATTTTCGATAGTGTAAAAATGGCCATCACCGCTCCGCAAACCATTTACCACCGGATTTATGGAAATGCAAAAGCATTTACCTACCAGCTTACGCTCAATAGCCGCCTGCCTGGAAATGGGTTTTCTATTTTGGGTAAAGGAACGGCCTGCACCAATGCCACTGTGTATAAGGCTATCAATATGGCACCGTCCGATGCTGGCGTGGCATACCATTGGGCAGTAAGTGGCGGTGGCACTATTTCTTTTACCGATAGCATTGCTACTGTGGCCTGGACTACGCCGGGTACTTATACCGTAAGCCTCTATACCAGTAATGCGAATGGAAATTCTGTTACCAAAAAACTATCGGTAATTGTAAGTGCCGGTTTGCCGCCAGCGGCGCCAATTATTACAGTGAAAGGGCGCTATTTGGATATAGCCGCACTACCTGCCGGGGCTGCAAGGCAGTGGTATAAAGATGGCGTGGCACTCAGTGGTATTACCGATTCGGTTTACTATGCTGCTGCGGCTGGTAGCTACACAGCTACCTATGTAAATGATTGTGGCGAAAGCGTTCAATCGGCCGCTGTGGTAATGAACACACCGCAGGCACAAACCATTACGTTTCCTGCTGTTACCGATATTATTTTCTCACCCGATAGCTTGCGGAAATTAGCCGCTACAGCTAGTTCCGGTTTGCCCGTTACCTATAAAATAATCAGTGGCCCCGGCAGCATCAGCAACGATACACTTCGGCCAACCGGCTACGGTAGTATTGTAGTGCAGGCATTGCAATATGGCAACGCCACTTATGGCCAGGCCAGCCCGGTTAGCATTACGGTAAATGTGGTAAAGGGAAGTCAAATCATCACGTTTGATTCTATTCCGGCTAAATTTTATACGGCCAATGCATCCTTTGCATTGTCGGCTTCCACTTCATCTGGCTTGCCAGTTAGTTACCAAATAGTAAGTGGCCCTGCCACCATTAGCGGTAATTTATTAAATATGACTGCTGTTGGATCAGTACAAGTAAAAGCTCGCCAAACCGGCAATGCCGACTACAATTCCGCAGTGGAAATTACCCGTAGTTTTTGCATTGGCCTTCGGGAAATACCGCCTGTTACCGGAGCTACAACTACTTGTGCGGGTACCCAACGCTACATTACTAAAAAAATAGCCGGAGCCTTATATCAATGGAATCTCGATGGCGGTGGAATCCTTACTACCAGTGGCGATACAGCCATTGTGCAATGGCAAACTGCGGGCAATCATATCCTGTCGGTAAAAGGCTATAGTGCTTGTGATACAGTACGTTCGGCGGCACAAGCACTGAGTGTTTTTGTTGATACTGCTTACAACGTAGCACCTGTTACAGGACTCATTCCTGCCAACAACAGCACAAATCTTTCCTTACCACTTACCCTACAATGGGCGCCTTCTGCCAAAGCCACTTCTTATAATTTGTATGTGTGGCCGGTGGGCTTCGATCAGCCAGCCCTTCCGCTGGATAGCAACCTGGTG
Organism: uncultured Chitinophagaceae bacterium; assembly: GCA_964242675.1. Classification (GTDB taxonomy): domain Bacteria; phylum Bacteroidota; class Bacteroidia; order Chitinophagales; family Chitinophagaceae; genus JAZKFT01. Next base: position 10,450 of record CAXTDG010000043.1, on the reverse strand, counting down.
CAGGTAAACTATACGTTGAACGAAAATATTGCCCTCAACCAGCCGTACAACTGGCGGATAGTGGCTAAAAATATTTGTTCATCGGCCCAAAGTGCGGTGCAGCAATTCACTGTAGCCGAAATAAATAACACCCTGCCCGACCTGGTGTTGGATACCTTCTATTTCTCCCAACCACTATACCAGGGCCAGCCGGTTACAGTGACCTGGCGGGTAAAAAATATTGGTACCAAAGGCACCGGTGCCGATGCCTGGAAAGACAGAATTTACATTTCGCCCAGTACCAGCATCCGGGTGAGTGAAAGCACACTAATGGGCACTTTCGACAACCCAAGCTACCTGCTACCGGGCGAAAGCTATACCCAAACCAAAACGGTAACTATACCCGCTGGTTTTGGTGGAACCTGGTATTTATCTGTGATTACAGATAATGTGGAAGCATTTTGCTTTAGCGAATCCTGCAACTACTTTTGGGCAGGTCGCTACAACCACGGTGGCCAGTCGGTAACTGAAAGAAACGAGCAAAATAATTACCGCTATGCCATTGTCCCCGTGCTGGATGGACCACTGCCCGACCTACAGGTACAAAGCATTGGTGTACCGGGTGCCTTGTTTGGTGGTAGCAATTTTACCCTTACTTATAAAGTAAAAAATGTAGGTGTAGCACCTGCCGCTGGTAAGGTTTTACCCGGCTGCCCGCAACGGACCTGGAGAGATCGGTTCTTCATTACCACAGAACCCAGTTTTAATATTTCTACCGCAACGGAATTAGGGAATGGCGCCGTTCGATTCCTGCGGCCAGGCGTACAAAATTGCGATACCGATGTATTGCCTTATATCGATTACCTGCTGCCTGATAGCAGCTACCTCATTCAGCAACCGCTCACCATTCCGTACGATCATTATGGCAAACAATATTTCTGGGTATTTGCCAATGGGTATAACGATGCCTACGAAGGGCCATTTAATACCAACAATCTGCTGCGTAGCGATTCGGTAAACATTACCCTTGCCCTGCCCGCCGACCTTTCGGTTACGGCTATTACCAATCTTCCAACCTCTAACTCTGGCGATAGAGTAATTGTAAGTTACACTGTAACCAACCTCGGGGCCAACGCTCCACTTGAACAGAATTGGGTTGATAGCATCTGGATTTGCAGCAGTGCCACATTCAATTATGCCAATGTGGTGGCCAAAGTCCAAATCAATATTAGCCGGCCTGCTGCCTTTGGAATCAATGCCAATTATAGCAACAATTTTTACCTGAATTTGCCCAACGGCATCAGCGGCACCTACTACGTTTTTGTAAAAACAGATGCCCGCCGGGAAGTATTTGAGTACAATCAGGAAGGCAATAACCAAAGCCGTAGCAATTCCTTTATGGTAAATGTTGGCCCGCTGTACGATCTGATGGTGACTGCCATTGCCGCACCAGATACCGTAACCGCAGGCGTACCTTTTAACCTGAGTGTAACGATAAAAAATGGTGGCAGCAGCGCATTGGCCGCCAGCCGCTGGGATTACCTGTATGCCCGTACCAGTAATGCCCCTGAAATTTCGGGCAATGATAATATTCTTCGCTTTTTGCAAAGTGCAAACGATACCCTGCAACCCGGCGCCCAACGTACCTACACCGGCCAGGCAGTGGTGGGCATTTATAGCCAAACCATTGGTCGGCTGGCATATATACAAGCCACTACTGATGCAAACAATACCATTTACGAGCACAATGCCGAAAACAATAACACCTACGTACGGGCCACACCTGTATTTGTAAAAGCGCCACCGGCTCCGCCAATGGTAGATCGTCGCAGCAATCTGGGTATTCAAAGCTTTACGACACCAGCTAGTGTGGTAGCAGGCAACAGCATCACCTTTAGCTGGGCGATCAAAAATAAAGGCCCGCTGGCTACCACTAAAACTTACTGGCAAGACCGCTTGTATCTGTCGGCTGATACTATTATTGGCTCCGGTGATTACGAATTGAAACGGGCTGGCATCAGCCAGTATACCCAAACCGGTTTATTGCCCGATAGCAGCTATACGCAAGCCGGTACAGCCCAAATTCCGCTGAGGATTTATGGTAATTACTACCTACTCCTGCGTTCTGATGCAACTAATGAAATTTTGAACGATTCAACCGATACGGATAATTTTTACCAGGTTCCCATTACCATCACGGTGCCGCCAGTGCCGGATTTACAGATAACGCAGTTGAATAATCTTCCGGATTCTGTTTACGGCAATAGTGCCTTTTACCTGAAATATAAAGTGCAAAATGTGGGTGCCGTAGCCTCCGGTTCTTTTTGGTACGATCGGGTGTATGTAGTAGCCGGTAATGTACCTGAGGGCTATGGTTTAAAAAGTAATGAACACACTACAGCGCTGGCTCCCGGCGCATTCTATACGGATAGCTTACTCGTACAAATACCGGTATATTTCAATGGTGTGTATAGTGTCATTTTGCACACCGATGGGCGGGATGATATTTACGAAGGACCAACCGGCAATGCCAATAACCTGAACGTTCGCTCCACCAACATTTACCCTTACAACAGCCGCCCTGCGCCGGACCTGATTGTGCAATCGCTCACCATCCCTGATTCGGTGATAATGGGTAAGGATATGACGGCTACGTTTACCATTAAAAACAATAGCACTACCGTACCTGCCGCTGGCAACCTAACCAATGCTTTTTACCTGAGTAGCAATGCTGTATTTGAAAGCAACCTGGATAAACTAACCAGCACCGCTGAACTATCGAATATTTTGCTGCAACCTGGTCAGTCGTTCCAAGCACAATTAACTGGTAAGGCGCTGCCGCCGGTGGGTGGAAAATACCGCAGCATCGTCCGTACCAATAGCCGCAATACGCTGTACGAGGGGCCATTTGGCAACAATAATATTAAGGCTAGCGATACCACAACCTACATCGAAGCCCGCAGTATTTCCACCGGTGTAGCCATCCCTGATAACCTGCTACCCGCCTACGGGAATTATTATAAAGTAACGGTAGCTGCCGGGCAGGATCTATCCGTTTCCCTAAACACTACCTACAATGGTAATGGCTCGCTGGCCCTGTACATAGCTTACAATCGGGTACCCGATGCTACCAATTTTGACGTAACGGGCGTAAACCCTGCAGCCCTTAATCAACAAGCGCTGCTGAGCAATACTCAGGCTGGTACGTACTACATCCGGGCCGAAAGTTTTGGCATCCCCGTTACCATACCAGCTACACTACAGGTGGATGCTATTCCCTTTTCTATCATCAGTGCATCACCGGCTGTAATGGGCCAGGGCGTTGTAACCGGCGCTATTCGTGGCGGTGGTTTTAAAACCAATACACAGATTTTATTAAGGAAAAATGGCATTAGTTATAATGTGGGTACAGTACAGCAGTTTGTCAATAGCACTTCCCTAAATCTCCAGTGGAACCTGTCTGCTGTGCCATTGGGAACCTACGATATAGTAGCGGTGAACCCTGGAAATATAGAAACAACATTGCCCGGCGGCATAACGGTAGAAACTAAAAGGGAGTATAAACTGGAATACACACCGCTACTGCCTGCTGAAGTGCGGCCCTACGGTGGCGTATTTACCTACAAAGGAAAAAATATTGGTAACGTAAACATACCCGTAATACAAGGCGACATCACCATGATTGAGAAAAACGCCACGGTGTATAAAGTGAGCACTACTGGCCGCATACGCCGTTATACCAAATACATTTCCCAGGCCGATTCATTGATGGAGCAGGATTGGTACTTAAGTGGCAAAAACCGGGTGGTGCCATTTATTGGCCGCAACATAGCACCAGGTGAGGAGTTTTCTATTACCATTGAGTTACGGTTTAAAAACAGCAACGTAGCCACTGAGCAGCAGAATGTTTTCCCGCTGCAGTGCCGCATGTTTGGCTATAGTAGTACCGATTTTGCCCGTGAACAGGAACGTGTTTTCGAAATGTTCCGCCTGATACTTTTGAACGATCCCCGTTCGGCCCAATATGCCAATAGCCCCGTTATACAAGGTTCCCGCACTGGCAGTAAATATTTTGCAGAGCACATGATGGCTGAATATGTAACGGCCGGGTTGATGAACTGGAGTGATACAATAGGTACAAACTTTCGCTGGGATTGCAGCCGCTGCCTGCAAGGTTTGCCAGAGGTAAAGCCTACTAATATTGCAAGGGATACATTTACCTACAAACCTGCAGGACTGCTTACTGTAGGCAAAGATTCACTGGGTACCGGGCAGGTATTCCGCTCAGGCGAATCCTTACTGGTAGAAATGAACAAGGGCCATTACTGGGATTATTATAACGGCAGAAATGGTGCGGTTGGCAAAGCTGGTGAAAGGTTAGGGTGGGATTTACTGGATATACATGGCACCCTGTTTATTGACGCAACGGTTGCTGCCCCTTTCAAGATTTATCTTTCTTCACTGGCCTCTATTGGTAACAGACCGCAGCAATTAGCCGGCTGGAACCCGGCTTACGATACCAGCTTCCTGATTGTAAAAGCCGCTGGTGGTATTAATGGCTTTTCGGCTGATAAATTCAGTATTAAGCTTACCTATTTCGCTTCGCTAAATGAAATGCGGCAAGGGCATTTCAGTACCGAACTGCGCCGTGGTTTTGGATTTGGCGATAGCATTGTTTTGAAATGGACCGCCTACAAACCTGGCCCCGGTGAGGCTGGAGTAGATGGAGTTGATGGTGCTTTGGCACAGCCAGGAAGCCCCGGCGGTAAAGGCGGGGCAGGAGATGCTCAACACCCAAAAGGTGGTAAAGGTGGTAAAGGCGGAAATGGAGGTGACGAATACAGTGCTAATCGAACCATTTATTTATCTGGCTTAGGTGGCCGGGGTGGTGACGGCGGTAAAGGCTATGGCTCCGGTGGTGATGGTGGCGATGCTGGCAACTCAGGTGCATCCTTTGCGCTGGCTGGTTGTGAAGGTGCTATTGGAGGAAGGGGAGAAGATGCCGGGCCAAATGGCGGAACCGGCGGAACCGGCGGCAAAGGAGGAAAAGGCGGAAAAGGAGGAACCAGCTTTTTGGGTGGCATGGGTGGTAATGGTGGCCCAGGCGGCAACTCAACTAACAGCAGTGTAGGTGGAAATGGTGGTATAGGCGGCGATGGTGGAAAAGGAGGAGATGCTTGTGGCACCGGTGTTGCGGGTGGGCCAGCAGGTGATGGCGGCAATGGCGGTTCCGGCCCGCTTGGTAGTGGTGCCAAAGGACTTACTGGTAAAAATGGATTAGTTGGAAATGGGATAGATTGCCCGGCATGTAGCCAGGCGGCACCAAATATAGGAGACGCCAAAAAAGCCAGCGAGTCGCTTATAGACTATGGTAAAGCCGTTTATGGCGCAGCCGATGCGTTGCTGGACGGCGATATTACCTCACCTAAAGGCATTTACCTGGAGTGGCTAAACCAAAGCGAAACAGAATACACGCCGAGCGTAAAGCTGATTGTACAATGTGCCGATTTTATGTTTGATGCGGTAAAAGTAGCAGCCAATGGGGCTACTATTGAATGGTCTTTGGGTTGTAAAGCAACAGTAACGGCGTTGAAAATAGGCGACTTTATAGCGACCAGTGCAGGTTACGATGAAAATTCAGGCTTGCGAAGTACCCTTTATGTTTTAACGGAAGGCATTAGTGCAGTTTCTTCCGTACCCGATTTTGTAGCATTTGGATTGAAGCAATTAAACTCATTAGCAGCAGGATTAGCAAACACCATTTTTGTACACCCCTGCGATCCTAACCAAATCACCGGACCGGCAGGCTATGGCAATCCAAAATTTGTAAATCGCAGCCTGGCCATGCCGTACACCATTGATTTTGAAAACGACAGTACTCTGGCAGAAGTAGCAGCGCAAAGAGTAGTTGTTCGACAGCCCATCAGCCCGAAAGCCGATCCGCTAACATTTAAACTCGGTGGTTTCGGCTTTGGCGGGCATACGTTTGAAGTGCCTGAAAATCTTTCTAACTATTTTACTACGCTCAATTTCGACAGCCTCGGCTACCGGGTAGAAGTAACGGCTGGGGTAGATATTGTAAAACGAGAAGCATTCTGGATTTTCCAAACGGTTGATCCAACTACAGGCCTCCCACCAACCAATATTTTCTTAGGATTACTACCGGTAAATGATTCACTGGAAAGAGGCCATGGCTTTGTAAAATACTCCATTAAACCGCTGGCTACTGACATCACAGGCGACAGTATTACAGCAAAAGCCAGTATTGTTTTCGACGAAAACGAACCAGTTGAAACCAACACTTGGGTAAATATTGTTGATGCTGTTGCATCAATCAGCAGTCTCAACAGCCTGCCCACCACTAGCAACAATCCGGTGGTAAATCTTCGCTACAGTGGCGTGGACGACCAGGGCGGTTCCGGCCTTAAGTACGTCGACATTTATATGAGCGATAATGGAGCAACCCCAGTTCTGTTTGCCACCCATTACAACGGTACCGATACGTTGTTCTACGGCGAGCAAAACCATACCTACACTTTCTACGGGCAGGCTACGGATAATGTAGGAAATAAAGAAGTGTTGAAGGATATGGGCAGTGTGACCATCACAGCCAATAGTTGCCTCGGCAGTGCTATTTCCTTTATTAGCAACGCCAGTGGTAGTAGCTACCAATGGCAGGTAAATACCGGCAGCGGCTTTACCAATGTTACAAATGGCGATATGTACAGCGGAGTGAATAGCAAAGTGCTTTCGCTCATCAACGCCACCGGCCCCATGTACGGTTACCAATACCGAGCACTGACAAATGGCACCACGTACAGCGATGTATTTACGCTACGGTTTGCCAGCTTCTGGGAAGGCAGCGTAAGTACCGCCTGGGAAAATGCAGCCAACTGGAGTTGCGGCACCGTTCCTAACCAATACACCGATGTGATAATCCCTAGCAATAAAGATGGATTTCCGCAGGTAAACAGCGCCACTACCATCCGAACGCTTCGGGCCAATACCGGTGCAACGGTTACCGTAAAAACAGGCGCCAACATTACCGTACTTAAATAATAAATCCCCTTGAAATCCACACACAGGCGACAGTAGTGCAGGCGACAAAATTTTTGTCGCCTGCACTACTGTCGCCTAACACAAAAATTGAATATCCCGCAAAACGGCCGCTTTATACCAATTAGCCTCTAATCAGTTTTACTTTTTTCAAATTTAGTTTTCAAAAAACCTTCTGTATGAACCAGATTTTTGTTCCCACTAACAAAGGCGGTGTTATAATAGAACTGGACAATATTATTCGGGTAGAAGCCGCCAGTAATTACAGTAAAATCCACTTTAAAAATGGCTACCCGCTTACAGTAGCCAAGGTGCTGTATTGGTTTGAAGAAAGACTACCCAAGGATTTATTTTACCGCATCCATGCTACGCATATCGTAAACAGCCGCTTTGTAAAAACCAGGCTTTGTCAGAACAAAATAGAAATGATAAATGGTGAGCAATTACGCACCAGCAGAAGTGGCAGGCCTGTGTTGAAAATGATGTTACAGAAGATAGCGGCGGCGTAATGTATTTACCTAAAAAGAAAAAGAGGCTTGCAGCACTTGCGAATGAAAACTACCGACTTGTGAAGGTTGTTGCTGATATACGCCATCTTGTAAAACATAGTGAATAACCTCTTTGGTCAATGGATCAATGATGATATATTCAGGTACGGCGAACTGCTGGTAGATTTCAAATTTCTTCTCTAAATCATGTTTGCGATTGCCGGGAGAAAGCAACTCTATTAAAAGGTCAGGTACACCGATTATTTTACCTTTCTGAACTATACCTAAATGCTCTTTTTTTATAAAAATAAGGTCAGGCTCAACTACTGTTTTTTCATTTAGATAAACGGAAAGCGGTGCAGGATAACATTTTCCCAAATCGTTTTCTAAAACTATCGGATAAATGGCAAATCCAACTTTGAAAATCGTTTCCTGATGTTCGGCAGATGGGGTTGGTGGCATATAAAGGGTGTTGTCTATAACTTCTGCTCTGGTAGTGTTTGGCAACAGTTCGTACACCTCCATCGCAGTGCGTGGTGGCTGAGCCAGCAATTTTGCTTTTGATGTTTTTAGTGGTGCCGTCATACCTCAAATATAAGAACTTCTTTTCACCGGTTTTTCCACCTTATTGTTTCCTTACCTTTCCTTAACCCTAAACTGCCCCGATGAAAATTCTTATTACATTCATTTGGCTATTGTTATACTGCTGTTTTTCAATTTCTGTTATAGCCCAGCAGGCAAACGGCATAGCAGGAATAGAAAAATTATACGAAGCAAAAAACTACGCCGCTGCTGAAAAACTGCTGAATGCCGCAGTAGAAAATACCATCAAAGCAAAGAATGCTGATTCATTGGTGTGGTACATTATCTGGACTGGAAAAATCAACAATAAACTACAGGATGAAAGCAAAGCTTTGCAACAGGCAAATGCTTTAGTAGAGAAAGTAAAAACACTTACAACCTCACCGAAAACCATTAGCCAGGCTTACATAGAAATAGGAGAATTTCATGGACTACTTTCGCAAAATGAAATGGGTTTTACAAGCAACGAAAAAGCCTTAACCTATGCGGTAAATATGCAGGACGCAGACCATGTTTTACGACTAGCCAACATTGAAAACAATATGGCTACCTATGCTCAGCGTATGGGTGATATCAGCCTCAGCATTGCTCATGGCAGAAAAGCATTAGGCTGGTTAAATCAATTGAAAAAACCAGATTATGAAAAGGCTTATTTAATATACAATTCCATTGGTACGGGCATGTATTATCAATCGAAACTGGATAGCGGTGTTTACTTTTTTAATAAAGCATTAGATGCCTTATCTAAGGCACAACCCACGGCTGAAAATCGATATTATCGGCCTGCCATTATTCAAAATAATATTGCGGGTATTTATGGTGTGCAAGGCAAGGCCATTGCTGGTATTACCGCTATGAAAAGTACTATTGAAAACCTGAAGCAATTTGTAGCCACAAAAGAACCGCACAAGAAAAAAGCAAATGCTTTAGAGTTTCAATTTGAAGCAACGGATAACCGGGCAGGTATTTACAAAGGGCTTGGCGATTACCGGCAAGCACAGAATTTATTACTCTATTCTTACGAACAAAAGAAGAAACAATTGCCCGCAGGAAATCGGGCCGTTTTTACTTCTGAAGTGCTGTTGGGTCAACGATATTTTGCCATGCGGGAAATGGAAAAGGCTGTACAATATCTCAATACAGGCCTGGCTCACATGGCCGATTCCGAAGATGATAATCTTTTCCTGCAAGCAGATGCTTACAGCACATTGGCATTGGTGTATGAAGAGAAAAAAGACATTGCAAAAGCAGCAACATTTTACGAGAAGGCAGATAGTTTATATGAAGCTTCTTTAGAAGGCGAGTACGACAATATTTACATGGAATTTTTAACCAACGCTGCTACCTTTTATGCAGCAAACGGAAAGGCTAGTATTGCATTAGCCAAAGCCAATAAGGGCTATAATTACATTGTAAAAACAGAAGGTCCGCAATCGCTTTCTGCATCGCAGCAATTGCTTAATCTTTCAGAAGTGTATTACCATCTGAAAGATTATAAACAGGCACTGGTTTTTAGTAATAAAGCACAAGCTGTAATAGATGCCAATATCCGCAATAGTGAGAGCTTGCTGGACTCTGTAAAAACAGAATCGAAGAAGCCTAGAGCCATATTGATAAAAGCAAAATCAGAATACGAATTATTGGCGCAAAAAAACGTAGCTGCTTTATCTGCCATACTGAAAAATCTAGATGGCGCATTGGCTTTACTGGAGCGTAAAAAAGCAATTATCGATGATGCGGAAAACAACAGTTTGCTGTTGGCAGATAATACCGAGCTGCTGGAATTTATAAAAAAGATTAGTTACGATTTATACAAGCTAACGAACGATCAGAAATATATTGATCGGCTAGTTAGGATGCATGAATCGGGCATGTACAATCGTATTCGTTCAAGGCTGGATGCAAATGATTCTTTGCAGTTTGCACATATCCCTAAAGATGCACAGGCAACAGAAAAGAAATTGAAGGCTGCAATTGCCAATTCATTACAGGGAGAAGGCGAACATGATGAAAAAATGAAACAGTATTTCAATGCCGTGAATCAGTGGAATAATTACCAGGAAACGCTTCGCACCAAATACCCGAAATACTACGCTATGCGGTATGCTTCGGTTTTTAAAACGGGAAATGATTTGCAGAAAACCATTCCTGCAAATACATCGGTGGTAAGGTATTTCTACATTGATAAAGACCTATATGCTTTTGTGGCAGACACAAAACAAAAGCAGGTATTTGCATTGCAGAATACGATGGTGGATAGCATTATCCAAATACTGCTGAAGTATAGCCAGGATGCGGCAAAAACAGGGCAATTGTTACAAACTTTGTATCAACAATTATGGGCG
>CAXTDG010000042.1:0-14260 GCA_964242675.1 uncultured Chitinophagaceae bacterium | reverse complement strand
CTATTACAAGAATCGTAAAGCTTGAGGAACCCGAAGCTGCTGTTATTGAAGAAAATGATCCTGTTGATGAGCCGATTACAAATTCTGATAACTTTGAAAATAACACATCAACTGATTCTGAGTCTACCGAGAGCAACGAATCAGATAATATCTCTAATTAATTAAAAGTCAATAGAATTATGCCAATGAAAAAAGCGTTGATAGCCGCCACAGTAAGTTTAGCTATTTCAAATTTTGTACAGTCACAAGATATTGAATCAGTAAAAAAGCAATTACTGCTTACTCGTACGAAAGATGCTAAAACAGAGGTTGATAAAGTTGCTGCAAACCCTAAGTTTAATACTAAGCCTGAGACATGGATACTAAAAGCGACTGTCTACGGCAATCTAGCAACAGCTCCCGGCAACTCCAAAGACGACTCACTTGCTTATTTAAAAGAGTCTTTAGCTGATCTAAAGAAGTACTCAGAATTAGATCCTACAGATAAGCTAACAACAACTCCGCCTTACAACGATGTAACCCGTAACCTATACGTGGTACATTTTAATAGTGGTATAGCCAAGTTTAATACTAAAGACTGGCAAGGAGCTTACAATGATCTAAGCACTTCAGCTATGCTATCCAACTACCTGATAAAAAATAAGGTTTTACCAGGTCCAATTGATACTAATGCTGTGTTATATGCTGGTGCTTCTGCGCAAAACATGAAGAACGATGAAGAAGCAATAAAATGGTTTACTAAGCTGGCAGATGCTAAAGTAGGAGGTAAGGACAATGAGTTTATGTACCAGTTCCTGACTAACTATTATCTGCAGAAAAAGGATAATCCGAACTTCAAAAAATACCGTCAGCTAGGGATTGAACTTTATCCAAACAGTAAATATTTTACAGCTGTAGAGGGTGAATTAGCCCGCAATAGTGGAGACTTTAATGACGTGGTTAAGTTTTATGAGGATAAAGTAAATGCAAATCCTAATGATTATGAGCAGCAGTATGATTTTGGAGCCGAAATCTATGATCATTTGTATCCACGGGATACGGCTAAAACACCTAAGGTTGATGTAAGTACTTGGGAGACAAAAATGAAAGCAGCTTTTGAGAAGGCTGCAGAATTAAAGCCGGAAAAAGGTATGCCTTATGCGGTTATTGCAAATAGCTATGCTAAAAAAGCTGATGCATTAAATAATAAGATTACTGGAGTGAGTGACGAAATCAAGAATTTTAATAAGGGTGCAAAGCCAGATAAATTAGGCAAGTTTCCACCAGTTCCTAAAGAACTGACTACAAAGCGTGAAGCTTTATACAAGGATTACTATGCTACACTAGATCAGGCCACGCCATATTTTGAAAAAGCTGCTGATCGGTTTGCAAAAACAACTGCTTTGGAGCCGATTGAAAAACAGTTTTATAAGAATGCTGCCAGCAATCTGATCGATATATACACAATGAAGAAGACTAATGCGAAAGGTAAACCTGCTGATATAGCAAAGTTTACTGCTGATCAAAAGAAGTGGGAGGGTGTTTACGATTCAATTAAGTAGTTAATTATTAAGCCGGAATCTTATTCCGGTTTAATTTTAAATGTTTTACTTAACATAATGTAAATTATAAGAAAAGCAATTTCAAAAAAATATGAGTGTTTGCAACCCATACAATTGACAACAAAAAGCCCAGCTTAATTTAAGCCGGGCTTTTGCTTTAAAAACGTTGCTATAATAATTAAACTGTTTGAAGAACAGCTTCTGGTTTTCTAGACGCTGGATTTTCAGTAAGTGTTTGATATGGATTTGTTCCACCTTTTGGTTGGCGATAAAACTCTTTGAATATTAACCGCAGGTTTTGATCATGCGTGAAAAATTTGTATACCCAATTGATAAATACCTGAATACGATTTTTCATTCCAAGGAGCAACACAAGGTGAACACCCATCCACATTAGCCAACCAAGTGTTCCTTTAAAATGCAATTTTGGTTTTGGAATGTCTACTACACCAGCTCCACGTCCAATAGTTGCCATAGAGCCTTTATCAAAATATTCAAATTCATAAATGCCATTGGAACGACGTTCGATTCGTTTAAAGTTTTCAGCAAGATTATCGCCATGCTGTATTGCTACAGTTGCCACTTGCGGATGGCCTTTTGGATATTTAGGTGTTTCCATGTAAGATAAATCACCTACTGCATAAATGTTTTCAAACCCTTTTACACGGTGGTGGCGATCAACCATGATTCTGTTTCCCCGTGTTATTAATTCTTTATCAATGCCATCCGGAACATTTCCTTTGATGCCGGCAGCCCAAATAACTAAGTAAGAAGAAATTGTTTTTCCATCTTTTAGAGTGATTGTAGCACCATCATACTCACTCACCATAGTGTTCAGCATCACTTTAACACCTAATTTCTCAAGATAATTTTTGCTATCCGCAGACGACTTTTCACTCATAGCAGCAAGCAATTTTCCTAAACCTTCCAGGAGAATAATATTCATTTTACCAAAATCGAGTTCTGGATAGTCTTTAGGTAAAATATATTTTCTCAATTCGGCAATAGAACCACTCAACTCCACTCCTGTTGCTCCCCCACCCACAATTACCACGTTCATCAGCTTTTCTAATTCCTGTGGGTCTTTTGTCAACAATGCTTCTTCGAAATTCTGAAGCAACCGATGCCGCAACTGCAACGCCTCAGTAGTTGACTTCATAGGAAAAGAAAACTGCTCGATATTTTTGTTTCCAAAAAAATTGGTATCTGCACCTGTTGCTAATACAAGGTGATCGTATTGATATTCGCCCTCGTCGGTAATGATCCGGCTATTCGGAGAATCTATTGATTGTAAAGTTGCTAAGCGTATACTTACATTTTTACTCTTTTGAAACAGTTTCCGCAAAGGGAAAGAGATATTACTGGCATCAAGGCTGGAAGTTGCTACTTGGTAAAAAAGAGGTTGAAACTGATGATAATTGAACCGGTCGATTAACATTACTTCAAAACCTGCCTTATTATTTAAGCTCCTGGCTATTTTTAAACCTGCAAAGCCAGCTCCTACTATTATTATTTTCATAACTGAGATTTGAAGTACAAAGATAATTAAACTTTCAATTTTTACTGAAAGTTTTAATAATATAATTTACTCTATTCTTATTTGTGACTTAAACAACCCTTATGCCATGACTGATGCATGAAATTTATATTGATGTTTTCTAAAGAAACTCGCATGATAACTAAATACTCAAAAAGCACATGAGATTATGTAAAAGAAGCCATAGAAAAAGAAAATAGCTATCTAAGAAAAAACCCGTTGCTATTTTAGCAACGGGTCGTTTCAAAGTATCTTATCTCGGCTACCAAACATTCCGGGGGCACCAATCACCATATTTATTATTAATCAGGAATCCAAGTACTACTTCATGCGTTCCTTTCGTATAATTATTAAGGTTTGAAGTAGTATAATCATATGCATAACCAATATTTAGACGATTGCTAATATTCACACCTAACATACCTGCAAAACCGTCTTTTACCCTGTAGGATGCCCCAACCCAAACAACATCCTGATACATAAACTTTGCGTTGATATCCACACCAACAGGAAGCGGATCTACCCAACGTACTACAGCAGAAGGAATGCAGGTGATATCATCAGACAGGAAAAATCGAAACCCGCCCTGTAAAAAGAAATGCGGGTAAGAATTTCTATTCACGGAAAGTGTATCGCCTGAAAACTTCAACCCTTGCGGCAAAATCTGCTGAATGGCTAGTCCACCAAAATAGTCAGCACTGTAAAGCCATAAACCAGCAGATAGATCAGGACGTAATTTGTTTATGTAGCCGCTGTTAGCTACAGCCGGATCGATTGGGTTAGCAACACCAAAATCCAGTTTATTTCTGTTGAGCGAATTGTTTGTAAAGCCCGCAGAAAAGCCTGCTGATAAACTGGTTTGCCTGCTAATTCCTATATGATAAGCATAAGTTCCATACATCGAGAACCGGTTTAGTGGGCCGGTTCGGTCATTTATAACTTGTAGCCCTACCCCACTGTGTGGCTGAGCTGCTTCATAATCTTGCCAGTACTGACGGCCTCTTGGATTTTGGTTATCCATATGGTAAGAGGTTGGCGTTTCCCGGTCATCTTTTTTACCAATAGGTGCCGATACTGTAAAGTAAGTTGTTACTGGTGCATCCTGAATTCCTACCCATTGATGCCTATGGCTCAGCTTTACATCGGTATAATTTTCTATACCGGCCAATGCTGGATTAATGATATAGTTATTTAGAATGTACTGTGTGTAATGAGGTCGTTGCTGTGCTTTTGCAAAACCTGCAGCCATCAGTAAGGCAACAAATAATCCTTTTCTCATGTATCAATTATAGGTTAACGCAATATAGTTACTGAACCAGTTAGGGCTTTTCTACCATTTTTAGGGTCTATAATGTAATAATAAGTACCTATTGGAAGCGGCTTACCGCTCACTGTTCCATCCCAGGAAATATAACCAGTTGCTTTCGAGGTGAAAACAATTTTACCATAGCGGTCGAATATGTTTACAACGCTTCCAGGGTAGCTTTCCAGATATTCAATCACCCACTTATCATTTATTCCATCTCCGTTTGGTGTAAAGGCGTTTGGTATTACAAGACCTTTCAACAATTTCACCACTACCTCATCAGATGCAGTACAGTTGCCTGCACCTGTAACAGTTATTGTATAAGTTATGTCAGCCTGCGGCATTGAAATGGGCTGAAGTGCTGTAGTATCATTTAACCAGGTGCCTGGTGTCCAGGAGTATTTGTAAGCTGAACTACCAGAAACTGATGCTTTTATTTGTACTTGCCCGCCTTCTAAAACCACTTGATCCAGACCTGCATTTACGGTAGGTAATGGATTGATAGTAACCTGCCGGGTAGCAATTGCCGATTTACAACCATCCGCTGTTTCATTTTGCAGCTGAACAGTAAATGTATTAGCTGTTCTATAAGTGTGTGCAACGCTTTGGGTGCTACCGGTACTAGCATCGCCAAACTGCCAGTTCCAGTTTGTTATGTTAAGGCCTGTATTTGTGCTGTTGTCGATAAATGAAATAGATTGATTCTGACAAACCTGGTTAGTACTTAAACCAATAGCTGCTACCGGGTTAGGATAAAGTGTAATTGTTTTTTGTAAACTATTTACGCAAACACCTCCTGAATAAGCATTCAACTGAATAACAAATTGTTGTAATGGCGCAGAAATATTGCTGTAAAGATGTTTGTACAATTTGTTGAGTGCTGGGGTACTGTCTATTTCTTTTACAGTAGGGTTGCTGGCAAAATCCCAGATAATTTCTGTACGGGTGATGCTACCAAAGTTAACGGTCGACTTATTTTGAATAATAACCGAGTCGGACTGGCAAACCTTCCCGGTATTCTGTACATCGAAAGCAGCTAAGGGTGCACCACCATTAATGGTGATTTGCTTCGTAACAAATGTGGAGCAACCACTACCCGAGCTAACTGTAAGCGTAACGGGATAGGTACCAGAAGTAGTGTAGCGATGGCGGCCATTTTTAACAGTAGAAGTATTAGGATTGGACGGACTAGCAGTTGGGTCACCAAAATTCCATAAGTAAGTAAGTGCTGCACTTGTGCCATCTGAAATGGTGCTGCTATCTGTAAATTCAGCAAAAGGGTCGTTCAGACACACCTGTGGCAATCCAAAATTGGCTACCGGAAGCACATGAACATTTATTGTCTGCTGCACTTGTGGGCTCAAACAACCTTTACTACTTTTTACCCGCAGCGATGTAGTGTAACTAGCAGCTGTATTATAAGTATGAACGACTGTATTTCTGTTTGTATCCAGTAAAGTGTTATCACCAAAGTTCCAGCGAAGGCTGTCAACTATACCAGCACCTGCAATGCTTGTGCTGGAGAAAAGGATACTTTGCCCTACACAATTAGGATTGCCAATGGTAAAGTTGACTGTAGGTAAGGCGTTAATGATAATCGTGTTAGAAACCGTATCTGAGTTACAACCTGCGGCAGAAGTAAAATACAATTTTACAGTTCGGGTTGCACTAGCTGTGTATAAGTGCTTAGGATTTTGAACCGTATCGGTTACTCCATCCCCAAAGTCCCAATGCCAGTTTCTTACAATGCTATTAGGTGCATTACTTTGGTCAGTGAAAGAGGCTGTATCGCCTAAGCAAACTTCAGCAGGTGCTGTAAATAATGCTTGTGGCCGGGCGTAAATAGAAGTTAGTGCCTTGGTTATAGTATCAGACTTACAGCCAAAAGAGGAAGTAACGAACAGTTTAATATTAAAAGGTCCGGCATTCGTAAACTGATGAGTAGGGTTGGCAACGTTGGAAGTTGTGTTATCACCAAAATCCCAGTTATAAGCAAAAGAAGGCTGAGGATTATCAGTAGAATTAACCGTGCTGGTAAACTGACCGGAACCTGCTGGCAGGCAAATAGTTGGTAGTGTAAAATCAACGGTTGGTTTTGCATGTACTACAACTGTTCTGGTAAAAGCAATACTCTTACAGCCACCTGCTCCTTCCACAACCAGCTTTACGATATAAGTATTAGGTGTATTATAGGTAACAGACCTTGGAGAATTTGTCGTTAAGGTATCGTGCTGGCCATTTCCGTAATCCCAATACCATTTTATAATGGCTCCTCCGGCAATGGTGCTGCTATCTGTAAAAATAACAGGACTGCCAGTACATTGGGGTATAGAAGCACCAAACTTAGCAACAGGTGCAGGCGAAATAGCTAATGAAATAGTGGTGTCGGCCAAGCAGCCAACGTCTGTAATAACGGTTAGCTTAACAGGGAAAGTGCCACTGGCCTGGTATAAATGAACTGTGTCCCGTCCGCCAGCTGTCGTATTATCACCAAATTGCCAGTTCCATTTTATAATAGGTCGGCCCTGTGCATTGGTAGTGTCATGAAAATAGGCTGTATCGCTTATACATCCGGAGTGGGTAAAGTAAAAGGATGCATTGGGTTTGCCAACTACCTCTACATCATAATCAATCTGGTTACTACCACTACAGCCATCAGAAGTAGGATTAATGGCTGTAACTGTAACGGGATAAGTACCAATTGTATTAAAAGTATAAGTTGTCGGAAGCCGATAGACATACACGGTACGGTTATCAATTACATAAGATGAATCTGGAACGGGTGCATTATTGGTAATGTTTGTAAAAGCTCCATGAAAATCCCAGGTAAGCGATTGAGCAAGATAAGGAAGGGTGATAGCAAACCTAAAAGGAGTAGCCACACAAGTAGTCGGGTAATCAACACTAGCATACTGATTCTGTATGATGATATGCTGAAAAAGGTCTTTTACGTTTGTGCCAGCATTATAGCCATAGCTTTCTACATTGCCGAAACCATAGGCAATTGCAGAAAAAGCAGAATCAGCTTTTAATGTTTGTACTGGGTTAGACAATGTTATACTCGTTACGTTTTCCTGTAAATAGGAGTAATTAGTATTTGGAATTTGTGTAAATGTGCCAGTGGGTGGGGCGTTATTAATCTTGAAACTAGCGGCAGCAGCCGTTTGAATAATAATATTCAGATAGCAAGCGGTTACAGCACTTTGCCCTGATGGAACATAATTTTGGTGAGCAGAAAATACAGTGATATTATTAACGGTTTGTTCTACAGGATTTAAGACAACCATTTCGGGGTCAGCATTCGGATTAGGCGTTCTTCCGCATGTTTGACTAGTAATATACTGAATAACAGAAACAGGTTTGTTAGCTGTGATTTGAGAAGGTGCTCCGGTTTTGTATTCGTAGTAACTGTTGTTTACTAATCCGGTAAGTATGGTATTTACACCAGCCAGATTTTGCGTAACAATAGTAGAAGGGTCACTTACAAAAACCCGTACGATATCATAGTTACGAGAATAGAAAGGGGCTGTCAGAAAGTTCTTACCCCAGGCTGAAATCGGGAAAAGTTGCTGATATAAATTGTCACCACCAGAGGCATTTGTGCAATCAAAACCAGACCAAGTAGTAGCCGAAAATACACCGATGGGTTTACAACCACTTGTACCAGATGCAATTGAACGAACTTTTGTACCGGATATGTCTTCATTTAAAGCAAACTGCACCTGATAGACATCGCCTGGATTTAGCGTAATAGTGAATGGAACACCAGCAGGACGACCACCACGGGTAGCTACAGTCGGTGTAATTTCAACTACTGTGCTTGCTTCTGCAGCCATTATGTTTATTTCCCCGTAACTAGCAGAAGCCCCCATATTTCTATAACTGGGAACTATGTATTCTTTGCCCCACACATTTACAGGTAGCACTAACGTTGCACCACTGCGAGCAGAACGAATAATATGTGCATAGACGGCAACAGGTTTGTCGGAAGTGACGTGTATGGCGGCACCGGCTACTATTTGATCCTGTACACCCAAATACACCGCAGCATTAGAAGCATTTACATTACCCGACGAACCTATAAAAATGCGTGTTACTGAGTTAGCCTGCACAGTATACGGAACAGCTTGATTACCTACAGTTACGGTTCCGGTAGCCGCTACATCCGAAGTAATATATATACCCATGGCAGACAAGTTGCCATCAATATGCCCGGCGTAGGATATCCAGAACTCCTTGCCTTTATTAGAAAAATCCTGTGCCGCCAGTAAACCGCAAAAAAGCAGACCGGCGAATAAACTAACCAGTTTCTTCATTTAAGAAGTCTTATATATAAATTGATAGAAGCTACGATGATAAAACAACAGGTGTGCACTGGAATTTGCAGCAGAATATGGAGAAGCAGTAAATATACGTTAACAGATACTTTCAGCAATTAAAACGCTGCCTTTTGTCTTAAATACCCTACGGCTTGCGGGCCGGTACAAAAAAGCAAATCCAATATACTTAGATTGGGTTGAAAAGGATGTCGGTCGGCAAAAACTTGTACATAAGGTTGCTGTAATGGTGTTGTAATGTCCTCTTTTTTCTGGAATGCATCACTCCATTCTACAGTCCCCTTCCACTGTAGCCAACGGATTAATTGCTGCAGAATAGTGTTGTTCAGTTCAGTTAAATACTGATGATTTTGCAATAATAAAACTTCAATAACGGGGAAATAATAATCGAAAAAAGGCGCTTTGCCATAGCAGCTCTGTAACGTTCGCAAATGCTGCAAGGGCCATTTTTGCGTATTATCTATTTGTACATCTTTCAATAATGCTTTTTGTTCCCGACCACCAATGAGTGGTACACTTAAAGTAAGCACTCCATTTACGCCAGCAATTTTGCAGCGGTTCAGGTTCGATTGTTTCTGGTACGTTCCGCCTTGTACAACCTGAACATGAGCTGCATTATACCATTGCATCACGTTACTAATGGGTGGCCAGTATTCCAGGGAGATAAGCGCCATGTGGTATGTAAAATTTCTATAAGACCCATTTAGTAAGACCGGCAACCCGTGTTTGATGCTTATTTTGCCGGTATGAAAAAACTGGTTTGGGTACTACTAATGTTAATAGCAGTAGTAGGTAGTAGTTGTAAAAAAGTAAAAGAATTTCAATTCAAAAATATTGTTAGCTGGCGCATCAACAATCTGAATTTCACTAATGGCAGCGTTGCTGCCGAACTGCTTTTTTACAATCCCAACAGTTTCACCGTTACTTTCAAACATTTGGAAGGCAGCGTTGCTTTAGAAGGAAAAGACTTTGGCACTTGTACATCCGACACAACGCTTAAGATAGGTCCAGAGCAAAACTTCATCTTACCGGTAGTTGTCAACCTGAAATCGGCTGCTACCCTATCGGCTGGTTTTGCACTGATGACGAAAGATTCCGTACGAATTGGTTTCGATGGCTATGCCCGTGCTGGCCGCTCCGGTATTTTTATTAACTACAAATTCAAAGCAGAATCTAAAGTGGCTACTTCCTTTTAGTGTCTTCAAATAGTTAGGGCTGCCCATCTTGCAAAGGCAGCCCCAAAATCTGATTTTTATTTTGTGTCTGGTTTTGTTTTCTTCGGTACGCCGCCACCATCCGCCACTTTTTTGCAGCAAATAGGAAGCTTTTTATAATAATCTTCATTAGCTGTTACCTCATCTGCATCAAAACCAGCATTGGCTATCGCAGTTTTGATGGCTTCCAGATTTGTACGGTCAGGGTACCACTGCACAAGTGCTACGCCTCTTTTAAAGTTTACATTCAGCTTAATGATTCCTTCCACCTGGCGGGGTACCGCTTTTTCAATAATATCTTTACATTCCTGGCAAACGGCTGTGGGGGTTTTAATTTCTGCCCGCTGTGGTTTAGGCATCTGAGCATTGGCAGGTAAAGCATACGCCATCAGCAAAATGGCAAAGCAATAAATCGCTTTCATATTTGTATTCAGTTTTAAAATTTATAACGAATTGTGATCTGATTTATGATTGAGGATGTGCTGTGTAGATAAGTTCATTTCAATCATTCAGTATTCACCATTGACCATTCACTATTTACTTACCCCAGTTAGCCGGATCTACCCGCCACTGGCTTAGTAGTTCCTGCTGGTCGGCAGAAACAATTCCTTTTTCAACGGCGGCTTCAATCAGCGTTGGATAGTTAGTAAGCGAAATCAGCCGGACATTGGCATTATTAAATGCTGCTTCTGCCTGCGTAAAGCCATAGTTGAAAATGGAAACCATGCCTTCAATCGTAAGCCCCTCTCCTTTTAGTACGTCGGTTACCTGCAGGCTGCTTTTTCCGGTGCTAATCAAATCTTCAATTACTACTACCCGCTGTTCTTTTTGGTAAAAGCCTTCAATCTGGTTACCTAAACCGTGTTCTTTTGGTTTAGGACGTACATATACAAAAGGCAGTTTAAGCTGGTCGGCTATCATGGCACCCCAGGCTATGCCGGCGGTAGCAACACCTGCAATCAAATCGGCCGCTTCAAACTTTTCAAATATCACAGCGGCCATTTCGCTTTTTATAAAATCCCTTACATACGGAAACGACAACACTTTGCGGTTGTCACAATAAATGGGGCTTTTCCAGCCACTGGCCCAGGTAAATGGTTTTTCAGGGCTAAGCTTAATGGCTTCAATCTGCAGCAGCCTTTCAGCAACCGCTTTTTCGTTTGTCATACTTTATTACTTGGTTTTGGCAAAAAGGGTATAGATTTTTCCAGCTCATTTCCTTCTCTGCCGTATCATCGTGTTTGTAACTACCGTTGCAAATGTCGGGTATCCAATTGCTACCAACATGCAACTTATTAACCATTGTGAATATGCCACATTATAGAATCTATTTTGCCGATAAGCCTTTTATTATTACCGATGCACTAAACCCGGAAGTCCAGGATTGATCGGGCAAGCATGGTACCATCATGCTCAACCATTACGATCAGGCATCCCTGCTACAAGCTACTTACAGTCTGGAAAATACACCTGCCAGAGCCGTGATTGTTTTGACAAACCAACCTGATGTTGCATTTCAGTTATTTCAATCTTTTTTTACCAACATACAAACCGGTGGTGGACTAATCGAAAATGAGAAGGGTGAATACTTATTCATTTTTCGCCGAAAAAAATGGGATTTACCAAAAGGCAAACTGGACGAAGGCGAAACGATAGAAGAATGTGCCCTTAGAGAAGTGGCAGAAGAAACCGGCCTTACAAACGTGAAGCTGGAAAAATTTATGCTCCACACCTGGCATTCCTATTCCGAAAGAGGTCAGCGAATTCTAAAGCAGGGAAGCTGGTACTACATGACGGGTTCATCTGCCCAAAAACTAGTGCCCCAAACAGAAGAAGACATTGAAGAAATTATGTGGCTGTCCAAGGCAGAATGGGCGCTGGTATTGCAGAATACGTTTCAGTCTATAAAAGATGTGTTGGCGGCGGAGGGGGTGTAGTTATTTATTTAATTTTAATAAAGATGCAGCTTGAAGGGTATGATTTACAACGAGGCAAGAGACATACAGTTTTTCATTTCGAAAGTGTGGGTGTAAAAGGAACTATATTAAAGACAATTCAATTTCAATTAATTCAGGAAAACTTTTACAATCTTGCTTTTGGAGATAGTGCAACAGTGGAAGCAGAGTTAGATGACTTAGTTGTAACAAATAATGGCGATACCTCGAAAGTGTTGGCAACTGTGGCTTATGCTGTTTATCTCTTTACAAGTGAACAACCATTTGCTTGGATTTTTGCTAAAGGCAGTACTTCATCTCGTACACGACTTTATAGAATGGGAATCAGCAGTTATTTTAAAGAAATTGCAGATGAATTTGAAATTTTAGGTGAAATATCAGAAGATTGGGAAGCTTTTCAAGGTAGAAAAGAATACACAGCATTTGCTGTTCGTAGAAAATCGATAAATTTGAGTAATGAAAACGGTTATTAAGCAAAATATAAAGTTGCCTAAAGTAACTTATAACCCGAGTTTAGATAAACTGGAGGATAAAATTTTATTTCCTAAAAAACTGGAAGCTGCAATTGAACATTTAAAAAAATCCGGCTTCCCGGGTATCATTCCAAAACAGAAATAGTATCACGGCTGGTAAGTTTTATTCAGTGCCAGTGAACTAATTACCTCCTTCGGTAAGAACTGCCGTACATCTCCCCCATTTTTATATACATCCCGTATAAGTGTACTTGCCACCGAAGTAAATTGTGGAGAACAGGTTAAAAAGATCGTTTCGATATCATGATCTAAGCTGCGATTCATATCAGCAATCGCCTTCTCATATTCAAAGTCATTTACATAGCGGATTCCCCGAAGAATAAACTTCGCTCCCACGTTCTGGCAGCAACTTACTGTCAATCCTTCGTAAGCAATAGCGGAAACTTTTGGATTGTCTTTGTAGCATTCCTGTATCCATTCCTGCCGTTGCTGTTCGCTAAACATAGGCTTCTTGTTAATGTTGCGCCCTATACCAACCACCAATTTGTCAAACAGAGGCAAAGCCCGGTCTATAATGTCGAGATGGCCCAGTGTAATGGGATCGAATGTGCCGGGAAACAAAGCGATTCGCATAGGGTGATTATTAGTTGATAATGGATAATTGACAATAAACAAAGACGATAGCAGAAATAATTATGAATTGACAATTATTAATTATCAATTGTTTATCAGTTATTCTGATTCGACAATAAATACAGCACCGCCATCCGAACGGCTACTCCATTTTGTACCTGGTCGAGGATAATACTATGTTGGCTATCAGCTACATCGCTATCCAATTCTACGCCTCGGTTGATAGGCCCCGGATGCATGATAATAATTTCTTTATTCAACCGGTCAAGCATTTCCCGCTTTATGCCGTACGCTAAATTGTATTCCCGCAAGCTGCTGAACAATACCTGGCTTTGCCGTTCCAGTTGTATACGAAGCACATTGGCAACATCGCACCAGGCCAGCGCTTTGTTTACATCGTACGTTACCTGCACATCAAAAGCCTGCTGTATATAAGGCGGTATCAAAGTCGGCGGACCAGCTAACATAACTTCAGCCCCCATTTTGATAAGTAGATAAATATTACTTAGAGCTACCCGGCTATGCATTACGTCGCCAATAATGGCAACTTTTTTTCCTTCTAAACCGCCTAGCTTTTCCGAAATAGAAAAAGCATCTAACAAAGCTTGCGTTGGATGCTCGTTTATACCATCGCCTGCGTTGATGATAGCTGCATTGATGTGCTTCGCTAAGAAATGGGGGGCACCGCTGGCACTATGCCGCATTACCACCATATCCACCTTCATACTCAGGATGTTGTTCACCGTATCCAGCAGCGTTTCGCCTTTGGAAACCGAGGAACCACTAGCTGTAAAGTTGATGGTATCAGCACTCAAACGTTTTTCTGCCAACTCGAATGAAATACGGGTTCGGGTACTATTCTCGTAAAAAAGGTTGACTATGGTTACATCTCGTAGTGATGGAACTTTCTTCACTGGTCGCTGCAGCACTTCTTTAAAATCAGCAGCCGTTTGTAAAATCAACGAAATATCTGAAGGATTCAGATTCTTAATGCCTAAAAGATGGTTGGTAGAAAGGCTCATTAAAGGGCAAATATAAATGGCATCAGTTATTAAGAGACTTAGTACTTAAGCACAAGCTTTAAACAAATTCAAGTTAGTATCAGTGATTATCATCTTCATCTAAAAGAACCACCTCATCCCGTCCTTCATTTTCTTTCCAAAACACTTTTACTTTCTGCGAAATGATGGTGTCAATTGTTTTACCTACAAAATCAGGCTGAATGGGAAACTCCCGTCGAAAACGACGATCTACCAGGGCACAC